>DMLA01000244.1:0-4044 GCA_003453555.1 Chloroflexota bacterium
TTTCTTCGTCTTTCTTGGACTTCAACCTGTCAGATATGCCATGATCGAAACATCTCTATCGTGGTCACCTTGCACTTTCCTTTCCGCTTAGCCCTGCGACTTCTGGTGGATTGCTGGGAGTTTTGCCGCGTGTTGGGAGAGGAAGCCCGCAAGCGGGTGGTAGAACGGTACTCCTTGGACGGAAATATCGACCGTCTAATGGAGTTATATTAGGAGGCTCATTGGCCGCGCTGCATGATTTGACCGCACATGAAGCCCATGAATTGCTCTGGCGGGGAGAGATCAGCTCGTTGGAGTTGACCCAGGCGGTTTTAGATCGTATCGTCGAGATAGACAACGAGATCAAGGCCTATCTTACCCTCACTCCTGAGGCGGCTTTGGAACGGGCACGAGAGGTGGATACCCTTCTTGCTGCTAAGAGGAGGGATGGCGAGGAGCCCTCTCCCCTTTTGGGGGTGCCCATGGCGGTCAAGGATGTGATCTGCACCGAAGGGATAGAGACCACCTGTGGCTCGAAGATCTTGGAGGGGTTCATCCCTCCTTATAGCGCCACGGTGGTGGAGCGTCTAACGGAGGCTGGGGCTATAATCTTGGGGAAGACGAACACCGACGAGTTCGCCATGGGCTCTTCCACCGAAAACTCCGGGTTTTTCACCACCCATAACCCTTGGGACACTAGCCGAGTACCCGGAGGCTCCAGTGGCGGTTCTGCGGCGGCTGTAGCCTCTGGGGAGGCGATCTTCGCTCTGGGCACCGATACAGGGGGAAGCGTCCGCCAGCCAGCCTCCCTCTGTGGGGTAGTGGGGTTAAAGCCCACCTATGGACGGGTCTCCCGTTACGGTCTAATAGCCTTCGCCTCCTCCTTGGATCAGATAGGCCCCCTAACCCGTGATGTAACCGATTGCGCTTTGGTGCTAGGGGTGGTCGCTGGTCACGATCCAAGGGATTCCACCTCCCTCAACCTTCCCATTCCGAACTACAGGGAAGCCCTACTGCCCGATATCAAGGGGTTGCGGATAGGCGTTCCAGAGGAATACTTCGTCGAAGGGGTGGAGCCCCAGGTGGCGGAGGTGGTGCGTGCAGCCATCGACCTTCTAGCCGATCTGGGAGCCGAGATGGTAGAGGTCTCTCTCCCTCACACCGAGTGCGCTTTGCCCACCTACTATCTTATCGCCCCTGCTGAGGCTTCGGCCAATCTGGCCCGCTACGATGGGGTGAAGTATGGCCTCTCTTGTTCCGAGGCGAACGATATTTGGGAGGACTACCGACGGACGAGGGAGGCCGGCTTCGGCCCGGAGGTGAAGCGGCGGATAATGCTAGGGGCTTATGCCCTCTCTGCTGGCTACTACGATGCCTACTACCTAAAGGCCCAGAAGGTTCGCACCCTCATCAAGGAGGATTTCGACCAGGCCTTCTCGAAGTGCGACGTCTTAGTGGGGCCCACCTCTCCCACGGTGGCTTTCAAGATCGGGGAGCGGGTGGAGGACCCCTTGCAGATGTACCTCTCCGATATCTTTACCCTCTCCCAGCCGTTGGCGGGTATCCCTGGTATATCCATCCCTTGCGGCTTTGCCGGGGGCTTACCTGTAGGTTTGCAGATCATCGGCCCGGCGCTGGGTGAGGAGACGGTTCTGCGGGTGGCCTACGCTTACGAAGAGGCCACAGAGTGGCATAAGATGCGCCCACAGTTGTAGAGGAAAGAGATGAAAGTAGTGATACCCATGGCTGGTCTGGGAACGCGCCTCAGGCCTCACACCTACAGCAAGGCTAAGCCGCTGCTCCCTGTGGCCGGCAAGCCGGTCTTGGCTCACCTCTTGGATAGACTCCAGGGGCTCGATGTGGAAGAGTACATCTTCATCGTGGGCTATCTGGCCGAGCAGATCGAAGAGTATGTAGAGGCCAACTATGACCTCCCCACCCGTTATGTCTTGCAGGCCGAGCCTTTGGGCCAAGCCCACGCCCTCCATCTAGCCAGGGAGTATATCGATAGCCCCGTCTTGATGATCTTCATAGATACTATCTTCGAAGCGGATCTCACCCACATCGATGAGGTTGCCTCTGACGGGTTGGTCTTTGTTAAGGAGGTGGATGACCCCCGACGTTTCGGCATCGTTCTCTTGGAAGGTGACAGAATCGTCAGGTTCATCGAGAAACCAGAGGAGCCGGTCTCTAACCTGGCCTTAGTGGGGGCTTACTACGTGGTCAACTGGCCATTGCTCATGGGGTGTGTCGAGACCCTCCTGAAGGAAGGTATCCAAACTAAAGGCGAATATTACATCGCCGATGCTTTCCAGTTGATGGTGGATCGGGGGGCCAAACTGGAGGCTGTGACCGTCGATGTGTGGCAGGATTGCGGGAAACCAGAGACCCTTCTGGCCACTAATCGCTATCTTTTGGAGAAGGGCGAGACAGAGGAGGTAGAGGCAGAGAACTCCGTTATCATCCCGCCGGTCTCCATCGCAGAGAGCGTTACCATCCGGGGTTCCATCGTGGGGCCGTATGTTTCCGCGGGCGAAGGTAGTGTGATCATCGATTCAATGGTCAAAGATTCGATTATCGACGAGGGGGCCCATATAGAGGGCGCTATGCTTGAGGGTTCCCTCGTCGGCGCCAACGCTCAGGTGAAAGGGAAGTTTAAGCGCCTCGACATAGCCGATTCGTCCAGAGTAGATCTTGGATGAATCCCGTGAAGAGGCTGGCCCAAGTCACCTGTTATGCGGGGAGGAAGTATCCAGAGCGGCCGATCTCCTTCGTCTGGCAAGACGAAGAGCACATAATAGAGGCTATAGAGGGAGAGTGGATGACGCCGCAAGGTTCCCATTTCCAGGTGCGGACCTCGGCGGGAGAGCGCTTTCATCTAGTTTATTCTCGGGAGGCAGATGAGTGGTATCTGAGACTGAAGTGAGAGAGTTTATCGCCCAGAGGGCGCGGATTGTCCCTCCCTCGGGTATCAGGAAGTTCTTCGATATCATCGCCACCATGGAAGACGTCATATCTTTGGGAGTGGGGGAGCCAGACTTTGTCACCCCGGATCAGATCCGCCGAGCGGGGATCCGCTCTCTGGAACGGGGGGAGACCCACTACAGTTCCAACTCTGGGATATTGGAGTTAAGGGAGGAGTTGGCCAAACACTTGGCTAAGCGATACGAGGTAGAATACGACCCAGAGACGGAGATCTTAATCACCGTAGGGGTCTCCGAAGCCCTGCATATCTCCCTCTTGGCTCTGGTCGATCCCGGCGATGAGGTGATCGTTCCGGAGCCCTGCTTCGTCTCCTACAAGCCGGGGGTCATCTTCGCTGGTGGTGTCCCGGTAGTGTTGGAGACGAGATGGGAGGACGGCTTCCAGATCGTGCCCCAAGAGATCGAGGCGGTCATCACCCCCCGTACCAAGGGGCTGCTCATCGGCTACCCCAACAACCCTACCGGGGCGGTCATGCCTAGGGACCTCCTCATCGAAATCGCCAAGATAGCGGAAGAGCATGGTTTAGTCGTCTTCTCCGACGAGATCTATGACCGGCTAGTTTACGGCATGGAGCATATCTGTTTCGCTTCTCTGCCTGGGATGAGGGACCGGACGGTGCTCTTGGGAGGGTTCTCCAAGGCCTACGCTATGACCGGATGGCGGATCGGATATGTGGCTGGGAACAGCGAGGTCATCGGCGCTATAAGGAAACTCCACCAATACGCTATCATGTGTGCCTCTACAACAGCCCAAGTGGCGGCCATCGAGGCCCTCAGAAATGGCGAGGAGGCCGTGCAAGCGATGGTCCAAGAGTATGATAAGAGGCGCCGAGTGATAGTGAAAGGGCTCAACGACCTCAGCCTCTCCTGCTTCGAGCCCCGGGGGGCTTTCTACGCCTTCCCTTCCATCGCTGGGACGGGCTTGAGTTCTGATGAGTTCTCGGAGAGGTTGCTCCTCGAGGAGAAGGTGGCCGTGGTCCCGGGCAGTGCCTTCGGGGAGTGTGGGGAAGGGTTCGTCCGCTGCTCCTATGCCACCTCGTTGGAGGCTATCGAGGAGGCGCTTAGGCGGATAGGGAGGTTT
>DMLA01000244.1:4384-5752 GCA_003453555.1 Chloroflexota bacterium
ATGGAATACGAACCAGTTATCGGCATCGAAGTCCACGCCCAACTCTTGACCAAATCGAAGATGTTCTGCGGTTGCAGCACCGATTATATGGGGGCTCCCCCTAATACCCATGTCTGTCCCGTCTGCTTGGGGATGCCGGGGGTACTCCCGGTCATTAATCGGAAGGCTGTGGAATATACTATCATGACCGGCCTGGCCCTCAACTGCCAAGTCCCCGAGGTTACTAAGTGGGATCGAAAGAACTACCACTACCCCGATCTGCCCAAAGGCTACCAGATATCCCAATACGATCTCCCCCTCACCCGCGATGGCTGGTTGGAGGTAGATCTCGACGGGGTGCGGAAACGGATCGGCATCCGACGGGTCCACCTGGAAGAGGACACCGCCAAGTTGTTTCACGAGGAGGGGTATGCCTTGGTGGACTTCAACCGCTCCGGGGTGCCCCTCTTGGAGATCGTCAGCGAGCCTGACCTCCGCTCCATAGAGGAGGTTCGCCAGTACGTGACCAAGTTGCGCACTATACTGAGGTATCTTGGCGTCAGTTCCGGAGATATGGAGAAAGGAGCGATGCGGTTCGAGGTCAACATCTCCCTGCGGCCGCGAGGCGGTGAGGAGTACGGTACACGGGTGGAGATCAAGAACCTTAACAGTTTCCGCGCCGTCCTTAACTCCTTGAAATACGAGGAAGAGCGACAGAAGGAGATCCTCCAATCGGGGGGGAAGATCGAGCAGGAGACGATGGGTTGGGATGAGGTTCGGGGGGTCACTATGTCCCAAAGGAGTAAAGAGTACGCCCACGACTATCGCTACTTCCCAGAGCCGGACTTGCCGCCCTTGGAATTGAAGAGGGAATGGATAGAGAGCATAAGGGCTCGGCTCCCCGAACTCCCCGATGCCAAGCGGGAGAGGTTCATACAGGAATATGGTCTCTCGGAGTACGATGCCGAGGTGCTTACCGCTGAGAAGGCTGTAGCCGACTACTTCGAGGAGTGCCTAAAGCACTATCCCCATCCCAAGGAGGTAAGCAACTTGGTTACGGGTGAGCTTTTCAGGTTGCTCAAGAGCGATGATATCGAGATCGAGAGGAGCGAAGTTAGCCCCGTCCATCTGGGGGAACTCCTTAAATTGGTGGGAGAAGGCACGATAAGTAGCAGCATGGCCAAGGAGGTCTTGGAGGAGACGTTCAAGACCGGCCGAGAACCTCGGGCGATCGTAGAGTCGCAAGGCCTGGCTCAGATCAGCGATGCTGACCAACTAGCAACTATCGTTGACCAGGTGCTTAAAGATAACCCCAAGCCTGTGGCCGACTACCTAGGAGGCAAGGAGACGGCCCTGCGTTATCTGGTGGGCCAGGTGATGAAAGCCACC
>DMLA01000112.1 GCA_003453555.1 Chloroflexota bacterium
GAGGCCTATGCGCTCTGAATCTTGACATATTGGCCTAAACGTGATATACTGTCCCCAACAATCTAGGGGTTAAAGACTAAGAACGGGAATAGTAAGCGTGGGGTGAAGGCGCAGAGAGTCGGGGTGAGGTGAGAGCCCGATGCTGGAGCCTACGCTGAATGGGCCCGGGAGTCGCAGGTTGAACGTGACCTAAGCGGTCATCAGTAGGCTTCGCCGGATGTCGCCACCGTTATCTAGGCTGAAGATATCGGATCGTTCGATCCCGTATCCGCTATGAGTGGGGCTGGCTAACCCGCCGTGAACGGCGGGGTTTTGCTAAGCCCAAGAAGGGTGGCACCACGGGAGTGAAAGGCTCTCGTCCCTTAGGGGATGGGAGCTTTTTGATTAGGAGGTGTGAGATGGAGGGAAAAGGACGTATCTTGACAGGCCATCGGCCAACAGGCCCGCGGCATCTCGGTCATCTGGTGGGCACTTTGGAGAATTGGGCTCGGTTACAAGATGACCACGAATGCTTCTTCCTCATAGCCGACTTGCACGTCTTAACCACGGATTACACCCACCCCCAGCGCATTCGGAGCAGCATCGCCGAAGTGCTGATGGATTGGCTGGCAGCCGGCCTGGACCCGGAAAGGAGTACCTTCGTTCTTCAATCAGCGGTGAGGGAGCACGCCGAGCTGGCTTTGCTCTTTTCCATGCTGATCACCGTGAGCCGCCTGGAGCGCAACCCGGCCTACAAGGAGCAAGTAAGGGAGTTAGGGCTAACCGCTTCGCTAGGGCTTTTGAGTTATCCTGTGTTGCAGGTGGCGGACATCCTAGTCTATAAGGCCGATACCGTCCCTGTGGGCGAGGATCAACTGCCCCACGTTGAGATCACACGGGAGATAGCCCGACGCTTCAACAGCCTCTACGGCCAGACATTCCCCGAACCCAAGAGCTTGCTTAGCCATGTACCGCGCCTTCCAGGCATTGATGGGCGCACCATGCATACCAGCTATAGCAACACCATCCCCCTCTTCGCCAGCCCAGCCGAGATCGAGCGAGCGGTGATGAGCATGATCACCGACCCGGCCCGCATCCACCCGACCGAGCCAGGACACCCGGAAGTGTGTACCATCTTCGCCTATCACCAAGCCTTTAATCGAGAGATGACCCCCCAGATCGAAGAAGATTGTCGTCGAGGGGAGATGGGCTGCGTTCAATGCAAGTGCAACCTGGCCAAGCTATTACGGGAACAGTTGGAGCCTTTCCGTAGGATTCGCCAAGAACTGGCTGCTTGTCCCAGCTATCTATGGGATATCCTGGAGGAGGGCACGGCCCGCGCCCGGCCCATTGCCCAAACGACTATGGAGGAGGTGAGAGAAAAGATGGGATTGAGTAAATGACCAATGACAAAGTCCTAATGACCAAACTCGAAAGGAGCGAAAAATGCAAGAGACTAAAATCCTACTAACCGAGGAGGAGATCCCCACCTATTGGTATAACGTCTTGGCTGATCTCCCCTTCGAGTTGCCGCCGCTTTTGCACCCGGTCACGGGAGAGCCTACTCGCTTGCCTCCTCCCCTCTTCCCCGAAGCCCTCAACGAGCAGGAGTATAGCAAAGACCGATACATCGAGATCCCAGAGGAGGTGCGGGAGGTGTACAAACTCTGGCGTCCCACGCCCCTCTACCGGGCTAGGCGCTGGGAAAAGACGCTGGATACCCCAGCCAAGATCTATTACAAATGGGAAGGGGTGAGCCCTCCAGGCAGCCATAAGCCCAACACCGCCGTGGCCCAGGCTTACTACAATAAGAAAGAGGGGGTGAAACGTCTCACCACCGAGACGGGAGCCGGGCAGTGGGGCAGCGCCTTGGCCTTTGGCTGCCAACTTTTTGGCCTGGAGTGCAAGGTCTATATGGTGAAGGTGAGCTATCACCAGAAGCCATATCGCCGCGTGCTGATGGAGACCTGGGGTGCTGAGGTGGTCCCCAGCCCCAGCCAAGATACCGAATCGGGGAGGCGGATCCTAGCCCAGGACCCCGAGACCTCGGGCAGTCTAGGCATCGCTATCAGCGAGGCGGTGGAGGATGCGGGCAGCCGGGAGGATACCAAATACTCCCTGGGGAGCGTCCTCAACCATGTCCTCTTGCACCAAACAGTGGTGGGGCTGGAGACCAGGAAGCAGCTGGAGAAGGCGGGGGACTACCCTGACATCTTAGTGGGCTGCGTCGGCGGGGGAAGCAACTTCGCTGGCTTCTTCTTTCCCTTCCTCAAAGATAAGTTGGAGGGGAAGCCCCTGAGGATGGTCTGCGCCGAGTCCACCGCTTGCCCCAGCCTGACCAAGGGATTATACGCCTACGACTACGGAGATACGGCTGGGGTGGCGCCCATGGCCAAGATGGATACCCTGGGTCACACTTTCGTCCCCGCCCCCATCCACGCCGGCGGCCTCCGCTACCATGGCATGGCCCCTTTGATCTCCGCCCTCTACGAGGAGGGGCTCGTTGAGGCCGTGGCCTTCTATCAGAACTCTATCTTCGAAGCGGCGGTCAATTTCGCCCAGGCGGAGGGTTTTGTGCCTGCGCCCGAGTCGGCTCATGCCATCAAGGCGGTGATGGAAGAGGCTCTCAAATGTCGGGAGGCTGGCGAGTCGAAAGTGATCGCCTTCAATTTCAGCGGTCACGGCCACTTCGACTTGGCGGCCTACGAGGCCTATCTGGCTGGCCAATTGGAAGACTATGAGTACCCTGATGAGAAGGTAAAGGAGGCGCTCAAAGATCTGCCTAAGGTCGCGGTCTAGTGCGTTCGGCATCCTGTCTTCGACCCTGAGGGCTTCCTTCGACCCCAAAGGTCTCCCCTCGGACCCTGAGGTCCTCGGGACCGAGGGGCAGACCGAAGGGCGGAAAGGAAAGGATGCCCAGGTGTAACTCCCGGATTTGTTCACCCGCTGACAAGACGGGGTGTCCATTCCCCAAAAA
>DMLA01000051.1:0-4946 GCA_003453555.1 Chloroflexota bacterium
ACCACAAAGGTGAGATCATCGAGGTGGTAGAATACCATTGCCAGGATGAGACCCTTGACCTCTTGCTCGTCGCCTACGGCTTCACCGCTCGCAGCGCTCTAGCGGCGGTCGAAGCAGCCAGGGAAAAGGGGATAAGAGCAGGGCTACTTCGCCTCAAGACCATCTGGCCCTTCCCCCAGGAAGAACTCTTCAGAGTAGGTGAGAGAGCCAAAAGGGTAATAGTCCCGGAGATGAACCTGGGCCAGATAGTGCGAGAGGTGCAGCGGGTCCTTCCCCAGGCGGAAGCCTACTCCCGCACCGATGGCCAGGTGATCACCCCCCAAGAGATCGTATCCGCCTTTTAAACCCCTTCATCGGGCTGTACACCGCCCTCCATAAGTATCTCTCGCTTACTCCACGATTCTGTCTATACATTGCTGCCAGAGCCGCTTTGTGATAGAATGAAGGTGGAATGGAAGTGATCACTACCCACGAGAATACCGATTTCGATGCCTTGGCTTCCATGCTGGGGGCCTGGAAACTATACCCCGAGGCGGTGCCGGTTCTCCCTCGGCGTTTGAACCGGAACCTGCGGGACTTCCTCACCCTCTATTGGGACGAACTCCCCTTCGTTCGCCCTGAGGATTTTCGACGACAGCGGATCGATAAAGTGATACTGGTCGATACCCAAGGGGTGCCCCCCTTGAGAGGGCTGCGCCCCAACGCCCAGATCACCATCATCGACCATCACCCCCTGGACCGGGAACTGGAGAAGGGGATGACCTACCGTGGAGGGGATACCGGCTCGACCACCACGCTGTTGGTCCCAGAACTCATGGCCAAGCCGGTCTCTCTCTCCCGGGTGGAGGCCACCCTTCTTCTCCTAGGGATCTACGAGGACACCGGCTCCCTCACCTACCCCGGTACCACCCCCGCCGATGTCCGGTGCGCCGCCTGGCTCCTGGAGCGAGGAGCCAACCTGGAAGTGGTGAACGACTTCTTGCGCCAGCCGATCACCGAAGCCCAACAAGCCCTCTATCAAAGGTTGCTAGAAGGGGCCGAATTCCACGACTTCCAGGGGCGGTCGGTGATGATAGCCTCTGCCCAGGCGGAGACCTATGTGGAGGAGATCTCCACCCTAGCCCACAAACTGAGAGACCTCTACGACCCCCAAGCCCTCTTCCTTCTAGTGCGCATGGAGGATCGCATCCAACTGGTAGCCCGTAGCACCACCGATGCCCTCGACGTGGCGGAGATAGCCCGTCATTTCGACGGCGGGGGACATAGTAAGGCGGCAGCAGCCCTCATCGAAGGCCAAGATTTGGCTGTTGTACGGGAGAGGTTGCTTCAACTCCTCGGTGCTTATGTCAAGCCTACTACCACCGTGAGGGAGATCATGTCCTTCGGTGCTCATACCCTCTCCCCCAAGACAACGGTGGCCCAGGCAGAGGAGATGATGCGACGGTACGGCCATGAGGGCTTCCCCGTGGTGGACCGAGGAGAACTGGTAGGCATCCTCACGCGCCGGGAGATAGACCGGGCGCTGCACCATGGCCTCCACCAGGACCCGGTTGAAAGTTATATGCATAAAGGGAAGATAAGCGTCTCCCCCACCGACTCCGTGGAACGATTGCAACAGGTGATGATGGAAGGGGGGGTAGGCCAGGTGCCGGTAGTAGAAGATGGGGAGATCGTGGGCATCGTAACCCGGACGGACTTGATAAAGTTATGGAGCGAGCCCCGGCGGGCCTCGCGGGCCAAGGAGATCGCCCAGAAGATGGAAGAGTTTCTCCCCCCTAACCTTTTAGCCTTCCTCAAGAAGGCCAGTAAGGTGGCCAAGGAGATGGGCTACTCCCTCTACCCCGTAGGAGGCTTCGTGCGGGACCTCCTTCTGGGGACCCCGACCCTCGATATCGACCTAGTGGTGGAAGGAGACGCCATAGCCCTGGCTCGCCGTCTAGCGCAGGAGGTGGGAGGCCGAGTCCACGGCCACTCCCGCTTCGGCACAGCCAAATTGATCTTTGAGGGAGAAGAGTCGCCTGTGGCACCCCTCTCCTCTCTCGATTTCGTCACCGCTCGCACCGAGTTCTACGAGCACCCTACCGCTCTCCCTAGCGTGGAACGAAGTTCCATCAAGCAGGACCTCCACCGTCGCGACTTCACCATCAACACCCTGGCCATCTCCCTAGATGAGGAGAGTTACGGGGAACTCCTAGACTTCTACGGCGGAGAGAAGGATATAGAACAAGGGCTCATCCGCGTCCTCCACAACCTCAGTTTCGTGGAGGATCCCACCCGCATTCTGAGGGCTATCCGCTTAGAACAGAGGCTAGGCTTTAGAGTGGAAGGGCGAACCGAGGAGTTGATCCACGATGCCTTAGATCTCCTCCGTCGCGTCTCTGGGGAGCGGATATGTCAAGAACTAGAGGCTATCTTCCGAGAGGAGCAGCCTACCAGGGCCCTGGAGCGCCTTCACAGTCTGGAGGTATTGAGCTACATCCACCCCACCCTGCGCTACGATGATAACTTAGGGGAAAAGATAAAGGCCCTTCCCCAGAGTATAAGAGAATGGAGAGCCCTAGCCTGCCGACGGGAGGAAATCGCACCTTTCGGGGCGCCCCCTCAGGACGAGCCTGTTCTCTACTTGGCTCTCTTAGCCGATAAAGCGGAGAGCCAGGAGATAGAGAGCCTAATCTCCCGCCTCAAGTTAAAAGCCAAGGAGGCTCGTACCCTCCGCCAAGTGGCTCAACTCCGCACCCTGGTTCCCCAACTGTCGAAGAAGGGCCTATCTCGCAGCGGACTCTACCGTCTCCTGCGTCCCTACTCCAGCCAGGCCATCTTCCTCCTCTGGATGACGACGAAGGCACTCAAGAAGCGGCTGGAACTCTATCACGAGAAACTTGCTTGTGTGGAGCCTCTCCTCAAGGGCCAAGACCTGAAGAGGTTGGGGGTCCCTCCCGGCCCCATCTATGGCCAGATACTGGAGGCGTTGCGGGATGCCCGGTTGGACGGGAAAGTGAGGAGCAAGAAGGGAGAAGAGAGGTTGGTGAGGGAGTTTCTGGCGGCCAAGCGATGAGGAACGATGCGCGCGGCTTGTGAGGCGAGCCTCAAATCGGCTCGCCTTCTCGTTTATAGGCCTTGTTCAACTGTTCGGTTGCCTCCTCCCTGATTTCCTGGAACCCCTCTTCCAGGTAGGGGAAGGCCAATAGGACGCAGGCCAATCCAAAAAGACCTCCGGTGATGAGACGTCTAAGGGGAGTGCTCTCCAGGAGGCCCAAGAGTTGGAGCGTCCCATCCACGGCCATAGGGGTGATGAGGACCACAAACAAGTGCCAGGAGAGGGGCTTTAGCCTCCTCCGCACCAGGTTGAAGCCCAACCCGGCGATGAAGATGGAGCCATAGATAGCCACATCTCGCTGACACATAGCCATCTGGTGGCCAGCGATGAAGAAGGAGCGGGAAGGCACCTGGTGGCAGACGAACCCATAAGCGAAGTAGATGACCCTTGATAACCCTGTCTGCCCGTGAGCCATGAGCAGGGGAGCCAGCATCGGAAGGCCAACGTAGAGCCCCACCGCAGAGTTGAGCAGAAGCAACCAATGGTTCGCTATCCCTAGGATGAGCCGGTTGAGGAGAAGAACAAGATCTCGCCCCCTTCCCCTCATCCGAGTCGCCTTCATCCCGCGGGGCACGGCTTTACTCGCCGGCTCCCCTAAGGCCTGACGAAGTTGGCTCTCGGTGATCTTGGAGTGAAAGATCCTGCCCCCTTCAAGAGCCACTACGGGGATGAGCGAGCCGTATATCTTCTCTAGTCCCTTGTCGCTTTCGATATCCACCTCGGCGATAGCCAAGTCGTACTCTCTCTGGAGTCCCAGGAGCAGTTCCTTCGCCTCTTCACAGAGGTGACACCCCTTCTTGGTGTAGAGCGTTACTCGGCAGGACAACCTCACTCCTCCAGAACGTACTCGAAGGTGATGAGCGCTTCCTCATCCCTCTGCACTGACCCCAAATTCACCACCTACTCCCAGATTCGCTCATGCCTCCTCACCTGGCCGCTTGCTAAGATAGAAGATCTCTCTGGCGAGCAGATACCCCTCCTCTTGAAAGAGGTTCAAAGATGGCTCATTTTCAGCCTCGATGAAAGCGGCTATGACTTCTATCCCCTGATCATGCAACTCCTTCTCAGCGGCGGCTATGAGGCGTGCCCCTAACCCCTGCCGTCGGTACGCTGGGTCCACCGCCAGCCGGTTTATCCACCCTTTCCGCCCATCGTGGGAGACCATCACCACGCCGATCAGTCGCCCCCCCTTTTCCGTCCCCAAGAGAGTCACCCCCCCTTGTCTCAACTGATGATTGAGAGCGTCTCGGGAGTCCCGTCCTTGGGGCTTGAACTTCAAACCGGCTCGTTGCCAAAGGCTAACCAGAGCGTCGTAATCCTCTGTTTCCAGAGAACGGATGCCGATCTCCATTGTTTGCCTCCTCCAAACTGCACTCAAACTCTAGGCCAATATGCCCCTCTTGTCAACCTATCAAAGAAGAGGAGCCCAAATGGGCTCCCCTCCTACCTGGGTCTATGCTGCCAACCTGCCTCCCAGCACGCCTCGTCTACTCTCTCGCTTGAAAGATCTCGCTCCCACAGTGGGGGTATTTGACCCAGCCCTCTTGCAGGAACCGCCCACAGGAGGGACAGGCTCGAGTGTATCCCGTCGGTGCCACCTTTGGACGAACAGGCATCAAGCCACCCGCTTGCTCTGTCTTCCAGTAGAGTAGATACGCTCCCACCACTAGCGCTATAGGCAGCGCCAAGAAGAAGAGCAAAAATATCGGCCACAAGAACATCATACCCATCATCGTTTCGCTACTCCTTTCTTCTATATATTCTAGAGTCTAACCCCTCTCAGCCTGAGGGAGTTGGTCACTACAAAGATAGAACTGAAGGACATCGCTCCCGCAGCGATTATGGGGCT
>DMLA01000051.1:5331-8284 GCA_003453555.1 Chloroflexota bacterium
GGTGCTCATAGTCTTCTTGCTGAGGCGGATAGCCCGAGGGACGTTCCGCAAGTCGCCGCGGATGAGGATGATATCCCCGGCCTCCATAGCCACATCGGTTCCCGTGCCGATAGCGATACCGATGTCCGCCTGGGCCAAAGCGGGAGCGTCATTTATCCCGTCACCCACCATGGCCACGAGCAGCCCTTCCTCCTGCAACTCCTTAACTTTAGCCACCTTCTGCTCTGGGAGCACTTCAGCCATCACCTTCTCGATCCCCACCTGTTCGGCTATGGCTCGAGCCGTCCGCTCGTTATCGCCGGTAATCATGTAAACCGTCAAGCCCATAGCCTTAAGATCGCTGATCGCCTCCTTTGAGCCCTCCTTCACCGTATCGGCCACGGCGATGAGCCCCTGGGCTCGGCCATCTATGGCTAGTACCATAGCCGTCTTCCCCTCCCCCTGAAGCCGCTTTATTTCCCCTTCCAGTTCCACCATCTCTACGCCGTTCTGACCCATCAGCCGGATGTTGCCCAGAAGGATCGAGCGCCCATCTAGCCTCGCTCGTACGCCCTGCCCGGCGACAGCCTCGAACCCCTCCACCTCCTCCAAGGTCAAGCCCCTCTCTTGTGCGGCCTGCACCACCGCTTCACCCAAGGGGTGCTCTGAGCCCCTCTCGGTGCTGGCGGTCAAGCGGAGCACCTCCTCGCTACTCAGTTCACCGCTGGCTATCACATCTGTTACCCGAGGCTCGCCTCGGGTGATAGTGCCCGTCTTATCTAAGATGATAGCCTCAAGGTTCCCCGCCCTCTCCAGGCTCTCAGCGTTCTTGACGAGAATGCCCTGCGCCGCACCTTTGCCCGTCCCCACCATGATGGCGGTGGGGGTAGCCAAGCCCAAAGCGCAGGGGCAAGCGATCACCAAGACAGCCACCATGTTGATCAAAGAATTGGCGAAGCCCACCCCACCCCAGAAGTACCAGGCCAGGAAAGTGACCACCGCTATAGAGATGACCACCGGCACGAAGACCCCCGATACCCAGTCCGCTAGCCTTTGCACCGGGGCCTTGCTCCCTTGGGCTTCCTCCACCAGCCGTATGATCTGGGCCAGGACTGTATCCTTGCCTACCTTGGTGGCCTCGAATTTGAAACTGCCTGTCTTATTGATAGTAGCCCCGATCACCTCATCCCCTGGCTCCTTGCTCACGGGCAGGCTCTCGCCGGTGATCATCGACTCATCCACCGCCGAGTGGCCCTCGATCACCATCCCATCCACCGGGATCTTCTCTCCGGGCCGCAGGATCACTATATCCCCCACCCTTACATCCTCTACCGGGATATCGACCTCTCGGCCCTGGCCTGTCCTGGCACGTGGTAGGCCAGGGCGTATGACCCGCGCCGTTTTGGCTCGCAGCCCCATCAACTTCTTGATCGCCTCCGAGGTGCGCCCCTTAGCCTTGGCCTCCAGATACCTCCCTAGCACAATGAGGGTGACAATCACCGCTGCCGTCTCGTAATAGAGATGCCCCTCGATGAAGAAAGTAGCCGCCAGGCTATAGAAATAGGCCGCCGAGGCACCCATGGCGATGAGGGTATCCATCCCGGCGCTGAGATGCTTCAACGCCTTCCAAGCGCCGATATAGAACTGCCGTCCCACGTAGAACTGGACCGGTGTGGTGAGCGCCAAGAGGATATATTTGCGCCACTCAAAGTCTGGCAAAAGCCCCAGATCGACCGTCATAGCGAGGAGAAAAGCCGGGATGGTGAAGGTCAGGCCCACTATGAGCAATCGACGCTGTCTGGTGATCTCCGCCTCACGAGCTCTGGCCTCGGCATCTTCTGGCTCCCCGACCACCTCGATCACCCCATACCCTACGTCAACCACCGCCTTCTTGATCTCCTCCATGGAGACCAGCGCAGGCACATATTCCACACTGGCTCGCTCGCTGGCGAAATTCACATTGGCCTTGACCACCCCCTCCAACCTATGGAGGGCTCGCTCGATGGTCTGAGCGCAATTGGCGCAGCTCATCCCTTTGATGGGCAGCTCCACATGTGCTGCAGCCACGCCGTAGCCCAACTCCTCCACCAGAGCGAGAAGATCACCACTCTTGACCATCTCCGGATCGAAGATCACCTTGGCTCGCTCATTGGCGAAGTTTACTTGAGCCTCCACGCCCTCTAGTTTGTTGAGGTTGCGCTCGATGGTGAAGGCACAATTGACACAGGTCATGCCCATAATGGGCAAAGTGACCTCCTTCTTAGCCACGCAACTCACCTCCAAAGGAGGAGCATACCTCCCCCAATCTGTCGCGGGGTTTACTCCGCTGGCGGATAGCCTATCTCCTTGAGGGTCTCAATCGCCTTCTCCAGGGTCTTCTCCCCATCATTGACCACGGTCACCTCTTGGCTATCCACGACTCCTTCCACACCGGAGACCCCGGGGAGGGCTCTGACCTCGCGCTTAATCGTCGTTATACAATGCTCACAAGAGATATTCGGAACCTTAAGGGTTTTGCTCGCCATCTTACCCCCTATAATCTGCTTTGCGTCTCGAAGAGATCTAGCAGTTCGGTAATGACCCGTTCTCTCTCTCCCGGATCCTCTCCACGGATGGCAGTGGTTACGCAGGAGTGGAGGTGGTTTTCCAAGATAATGGAGTTTACCTTATCGATCGCCGCCTGCACAGCCATGGTCTGTTTTAGGATATCGATGCAGTAGGCCTCCTCCTCCACCATACGCTGCACCCCCCGCACATGGCCTTCGATGCTCTTCAAGCGGGCCAATACCTTCTTCCTCTTCCCTTCCTCCATCTTCTCCTCCTCCCCTCCCCCCTGGGGGGGCTATTATATTATAGCCCAACTCACTCCCCTTTGTCAAGGTTGCGCTTTGGTTCGTCTAAAATGTTACCGAAGTAGTGCAGTTCGCTCAAATAAATATTACTTTGGAGGGTATCGTTGCCTCAGAAAAAGGGG
>DMLA01000010.1 GCA_003453555.1 Chloroflexota bacterium
CTTCATCGTGGGTTTTTCCTTGTCGCCCTCCTGTGGGAACTGGCTGACGGGCGGGTCTACACTGGTCAGCAAGCCCTGGAGCTCGGGCTGGTGGACGAACTCGGCAACTTATCCGAGGCCGTAGACCTAGCGGCCGAGATGGGGGGCATCGTGGAGGAACCTCGCATTATTGAGTATCCAGCCACGCCCAGCCTTAGAGAGATCATCTTCGGATCCTTATCAGCACCTACAGGTTTGCCCAGTCTCAATCAATTTCTCGACATCGAGCGCCGCTTCAGCATCCATTACCTCTACGTGGAGCCTTTCTAGTGGGGTAGGACAGCTCGGCGCTCTCCCGGGGCGATGCCCGCTGTTGAGACCAACACGCGACGCGCCTCCGACCACGACCACGTCCCCTTGTTTAACTATTGACATTGCTGGCATCCCATGCTACAATGCTTCCAAATCCAAAACTAGCAAGAATAGGAAAAGGCTCATGACTTGCACCGAACCATCGAGGCTAGGGCCGAGGGTGCAACAGACCCCCTGGCAATCACAGCGGTGATGGTGACAGAGAGGCTGTAGGGAAAGATTGTCAATTTTGGGTGCGGAGGCTCAGGGAGTGGTGAGGAAGGGGGGGATGATCAAGAGGGGATTCAATAATTGTTTGCTCGGCCTAGCATGTATATCTTTGCTGACGGGATGCATCCAGACTGCCACTCCTACTCCTTACCCAACCTACACCCCTTATCCGACCTACACCCCACAACCGACTCTTGTCCTGCCTTTGGCCAACTATGAGGACGAGCGGGTGTCGATGATGTACCCTACAGGCTGGATAGTAGAGGAAGGACCTGAGTTGTTACCTGAGTCGTTGTCTATTAGGGCTCCATCGGCTTGCAGCTTTATCCATATCGTATGGAGGGAGCAGAACTTCGACATAGGCCAAACGGCCGAGGATACGCACAAAGAGCTGAGGGAGTTTTCGCTTCTCGAAATCCTGGACATCTGGGGAGACGAACCGCAATTTGAGGTACTGCGTGAATACCGGCTTGGGGATGCCCCCGTGTTTGAGTACCAGTACTGGGATGAAGAAGATGCTTGCCTGAGGAATGTGCAGGCTATGGCCTATCTGGAGTTGGAAACCCGCCAATGCGCAATTGCTGCCTGGACCGTGAGAGATAGTTGTGGCACTGCCGAGTGGCATCGGGAGATGGGCTTTCGGTGGGCGCTGTTCGACACGGTGATGCAGAGCATCACTTTCAAGTAGCATCTAACGGTCAGTCTCAAAATAGGTGGGCTTCGGGGTTGTGTCCTCTATCTGCAAAACGTGGAAAGGAGCCAACTTGGGATCAAAGCATGTGGCACCTGGCGGCATGGAACCCTTCGGACTAACGATTGTCGAGAAACGCGAGATATGGAAGATTAGCAGAGGAATCTATGACGACCCGATCGCACACCTAAGGCTGGGATGGAGACCGTGGGAAGAGAAGGAGTATCAGACGAAGCTGATTCCATATTTAGAGAAAGCCTTGGAATGCAGCCCTCGTAGTAAATGGCATGAAGGGCTGTATTGGTTGAAGTTATCTTATTCCTATAGATTGGACCGCAGGTACGCAGAAGCGGTCAGGGCCGCTGAGAAGGCCTATGAGATAAGGCCCTTAGACCGTCGTTGTCCATTTAATCTTGCCCGAGCCTACTTTGTGCTAACTAACGCTGCGTTTGAGGGTGAACAGCAAATTGCCGAACGGCGCAGGGAACTGTGGGACGCAATGGCCAGGCTTCAGGGCCCAGTAGTCGCCGGGGCATTTCTTGATGGCCTAGTAATAGACCCTGGGGCTAGTCAAAGAGCGTTGGACGAATTGGGCCTCACTGTAGAAGAAGCTGGTGCCAAGGCCCGCGCCTTCTTTCAGGAGACCCTGACCCATGAGCTCGATGAGTTCCCGTTCCTCTGGGACGAGAGGAACATAGTCCAGCTACACCTGATGGTCATACGGCAGCAATTTGATGTGGACAGCCTGGTAGCCTGCCGGGCTCTCGGCAAGCACGTGGACAGCTGGAATGCCGTGATACCCGGCATGGCTGAAAAGGTCAAAAATGTGGAGTACGACGCACTTGGGGCTTTCTTCCAGACAGTCAGACGCGAAATACCTGGGGTTTCCATCAAGCGAAAGCATCTCGCTCTGGCCTTGGCCCAGCCCGCTCGGTCTTTCTCGCTGGTCCAGAAGAAGCTTGGGCTCGGTGCCACTCTTACGATGGCTGTGCGCATCGCGCGCATCGGCGACTACTTGTACGTTGAATGGCACCTCTTTGAGCGCGGACGGCTCACGGCGAGGATTGAATACTACGTTGGTACTGGTTTTGTGGGCGCGGGCCTACTCACCCTCTTTTTGGTCGGAGGAGGCCCTATCCTGATCGCCGGAGGGGGTCTTATCCTGATTGCCATCGGTGGGGCCATCATTTGGCACGCCCAGCGGACACCGAAACTACCCCTGACAGGAACTAGGCGGGATGAGAGCGGAGCCTTCCGTGAGATAGTTCACTCCTCACTAAGGGACGCCCTTATCAGCGTGGGGATCACCGAGGACACGATCAAAGAGCTACCAGTCAGGGCGAAACAGATATGCCTCTAAGTCCAAGAAAACGACTCTCAGGAGGTATACATATCCCCACTCCCATTTCGCGGCTCTCCGGGGTTCGCAGGTTATCATTCGGCTATTTCTTCGTCAAAGCACAGTTAGGCGAAGAAAACCCCCGGACGCGGCCACTTTTATTACTACTAAACGTCGTCCAATCAACATTAGACGAATAGAATGGGCGCACCAGGGCTTTTGGTTCGACCCCTCCCCGTGCATCCTCGCTCCCAGATCACGCAAACGCCAGGTGACTCCGCTACCCACCATAGGTGGGGATACTCCTTCACTCAGAAGGAGGTGGCACGGTCGTTTCCAGGCCATGTAGGGCAGGTAAGAAACCTGCCCTACTGCATTCAGTTGAAGAGCAGACTGACGGTCTAACCCTCTGCCTTTATCTTTTTGAACTCTTCGGTGAGGACGGGCACTACCTTGAAGAGGTCGGCCACGATGCCATAGTCGGCTACTTTGAAGATGGGGGCCTCAGGGTCCTTGTTGATGGCCACGATATATTTGGAGGTCTTCATCCCCGCCAGGTGCTGGATGGCCCCAGAGATACCGCAGGCGATGTAGAGGGTAGGGGTTACGACCTTCCCCGTTTGGCCCACCTGGTGGCTATGGTCTACCCAGCCAGCGTCAACAGCGGCGCGGGAGGCCCCCACCGCCGCACCCAGCACGTCGGCTAACTCCTCCAGGAGAGGGAAATTCTCTGGCCCCTTCATCCCTCGCCCGCCGGAGACGATGATGTCGGCCTCCGTCAATTCCACCCGCTCCCCGGCCTCTTTCAACATCTCGATCACCTTGGCCCGGACGTCGCCCGTATCCACGGAGATATTCTCTACCTCCGCCGTAGAAGAGGTGTCAGGCTCTGGGGCCGGAAAGACGTTAGGCCGTACGGTGGCCATCTGGGGCCTGGTCTCCTCCACCACCTTGGCGAGCGCTTTCCCGGCGTAGATGGGTCGGGTGATGAGCAAGCGGCCGTCTTGGACCTCTATATCTGTACAATCAGAGGCTAGGCCCACCGCCAGCCTGGCTGCCACTCGGGGAGCCAGGTCTTTGCCCCGCGTCGAGGCGGCTAGGAGGACGACGGCGGGGTCGGTCTCTTTGATTAGGTCGGTGAGGACCTTAGTGTACCCCTCAGGCGCGTAGTTTTCTAGGACGGGGTCATCGGCCAGATAGACCTTCTGGACACCGTAATGGCCTACTGTATCGGCTAATGGTGAGACACCGGAGCCCATCAGCACCACGTTGACGGCACCGCCCAACGCCTGGGTGATCTCCGCCCCCTTGCCTATCATCTCCAGGGTGACCTTCTTCAGTTCACCCTCTCGTACCTCGGCTACTATCAAGATGTCGTTAGACATATCTTTCCACTCCTAATAGGTTAGTCTTTAAGAGGCGCTAGAGGATTTTCGCCTCGTCCCGCAGGAGGTGGGCTACTTTTCTCGCCATCTCGCCCGGCTCCTCCCCTTGGAAGATCTGGCCCGTCTCTCTTCCTGGTGGCGTCATCGCCTCCACCGTCTTTATCTTGGCCGCCTCTCTTCCTACCTCCTGGGGACTCACCCCCAGTTCTTGGGCATCCCATTCGGCGATGGTCTTTTTCTTGACTGCCATGATCCCCTTGAGGGAGGGGTAGCGAGGCTCGTTCAGCCCCTTCTGAGCGGTGAAGACCGCGGGCAGGGTGGTCTCTACCACCTCTTTTCCACCTTCGACCTCGCGGTGGGCTATGGCTCTCTTTTTGTCTTCGGAGATATCGAGTTTGACGACCACCGAGACGTGGGGTAGATCCAACAGTTCAGCCAAGGCTATCCCCACCTGGGCGTGGTCTTCATCTACCCCTTGCTTACCGCAGAAGATGATATCGTAGTCGATCTTCTCTAAGGCTTTGGCCAAAAGCAAAGCGGTAGCATAGGGGTCTGAGCCCTCGAAGGCTTCATCTATGAGGTGAATGGCTTCATCGGCACCCAAGGCTAAGCCACTCTTGAGGGCGTCCTTGGCTCGCTCCGGGCCCACAGTGATGACGGTGACCTTCCCCTCGCCGAGCCGTTCTTTGATCAAAAGCGCCTCCTCGATGGCGTACTCGTCGTAGGGGTTGATCACACATTCCAGGCCCTCCGTATCAACCATCCCCTCCTTTACGTTTATCTTGCTCGCCGTATCCGGCACTTGCTTTACGCAGACGACGATGTTCATAAATGTGCACCTCCAAGTAGTTGATCCCAGCAAGGCTGGGTTGTGATATCTTTCACACAGGCTGGATTTTACCATGAAGAGAGGGGTGCTGTCAAACCAAAAGACCTGCGTCTTTACATAATTCAAGTATTGACTGACAAGGGACTTGTGATATGAACATCTTCTCGATTTGCCGCCAGCAGTTTCCTCCCCTGGCCCTGGCCTGTTACGCGCCAGGGCAGGCTGGTACGCCTTGCCTGCTCTGGAACGTGGCAGTCCAGGGGGGCAGGCTGACGGCACTGGAACTTAACCGGCTGTCCTTACAGGATCCCTGTGGGAAAGCCTCGATTTCTCTTCGAGCTGTCGCCAGATGCAGGAGGGTGGTGAAGTGAAAAACCCGTGACCATCTCGGCCACGGGCTCTTGCTTTCTCCACAGTTGCTCTACTCGCATTGAGAGTAGCCACAGGCGGGACAGACGAGGCATCCCTCTACGAACTCCACCATGGCCCCGCAATCGGGGCACTCGGGGCACATGCCCAAAAGGCTCCGTGGCGCTTCTCCTTCGTCGAAGAGCGGGAGTTGAAGGCCGTTAGATTTGATATACCTCTCCATCGCCTGACCGATGGCGTCGGCACAGGAGAGGATCATCTGCCCCTCTCGCCAGTTGGGGGCCGGGCAGCGGATGCCTCGCAACTGCTTGATGATCGCCTTGGTCTCCACGCCGGAGCGGAGGGCCAGCGATATGAGCCTGCCGATAGCCTCCGATTGGGAGGCCATGCAGCCCCCCGATTTCCCCATCTGGGTGAAGACCTCGCAGAGCCCTGTCTGATCCTCGTTGATGGTGATATATAAGGTCTGGCCGCACCCCACGGCCATCTTCTCCGTTGTGCCTCGGGTTACCTCGGGCCGAGGTCGAGGCCTGCGGGCAACCCTCCTCTGGGGCTCTTTGGAGAGGACTTGTCTCTCTCGGCTGCGGTCCCGATAGATGGTGAGCCCTTTACAGCCCAACTCATAAGCCAGAAGGTAGGCTTTCTTCACCTCCTCCACGGTAGCCTCATGGGGGAAGTTGATGGTCTTGGAGACGGCGTTGTCAGTATGCCGCTGGAAAGCGGCCTGGAGGCGGATATGCCACTCCGGGGCTATGTCGTGAGCGGTGACGAAGAGCCTTTGCACCGGGGGCGGTACCTCCTCCAACCCTTGGAGGGTGCC
>DMLA01000151.1:0-5906 GCA_003453555.1 Chloroflexota bacterium
AGTTTCATTAGAAGGGCGTAATAGGTATGGACGGCGAAGAGCAAGGATTTCAATTCCACCCGCATATCTACGCCGTACCTCTTTGCCAATTGAGTGGCGTCCTTCTCGGCCTTGCTTATATCCTGCCCGTACACAATCCCAAAGATGCGGTCCCACTCCTTGAAAAAGGTGTCCACCTTAGGGTTCTTGGAAGCCAAAAACATCTGGTAGAAGGTGTTCACGACTTGGCGAGCAGTGTCAGCGTCAGGCCCGAATTCCTTGGTTAGTTCTTCTGGGGTAAGGGGATAGCGGCGGAGGGCGCGGATATAGGTAAGGAATAGTGAAATCGTCTGGGCGTTAACCGGGTTAGGCCCATCGAGATCAAAACCGCCGGGGAGGATCGCTTCAGGTAAGAGAGTGAGTTGGGCGCTCGGTTTCCTCTTGGGGAAAGGCACTCTTGCCCTGGCCTTGGTGCCCGTGTATCGCACAAAGAGTATCTGAAATCCGTCGAGGGAGACGCCGACCATCCTCTTCAAAGCGGTCTCTTTCTGCTTTTCTCCATAGCGGGAGGCCTCGGCGTTGAGGTATTTCACCAGTTGCTTAATTGTCTCCTCTTGTCCCTTCTTAGTGCTCAGTTTTCCGGGGCGTTCATACTCTATGATGAGATGGCCGTAAACGGAATCGGTACTGCCTCCGTAGAAAGCGGTGCTGGTAGCCCTCTCATAGCGGGGATGTGTAGTGATGTCCAGGGCCTGCAGCACCGGATCAAGGGCCTTTTCGACCCCGATACGCAGGTCCTCCTCTGTATCGGACCATTGAGCTACCCTTGCGATCTCTTGACTTAGTTGCTGCGCTAATGGTTGATGCTTCTCCATGTCTCGCCATCTCGATGGATTACACAACACACTATAACACAAAATGGGACCGCTTGCTAATCCAAGAATTGGCCGGCTTTGCGAGGGAATGTGTTGATGGAAATCGTAGGGGCAAATCCACAAGAAGAGAGATGGCAGACTTCCCACCTGCTGTCTTCACTTCACATAGTAGTGCACAACAGGCTACATATTGTGATATAATCGAGAGGCATCGTCAAGGGGAGATCTCCTAATGAGCGCACCTAGACTACAGTTCTTAGATAAACGATCGATCGAAGGGATCATCGACCAAGCCCATCAACTCCTCTGGGACCCTGGGGTGATGATCTACGCTCCTGAAGCCCTGGAGATATTGGCTCAGAGCGGAGCCCACGTGGACCCAAAAAGGAGGATCGCTCGCATCCCTGCCCGTCTGGTCGAAGAGGCTCTGGATAGGGCTCCAGAAGGCTTCAGCCTCCATAACGCTAGAGGAGAGATCGCTGTAGAGTATAGAGGCGACCATCTCCAATTCGACCCTGGCTCCGCCGCCATCTTTATCCTCGATTCCCAAACCGGGCGAGTTAGACGACCGGTCACCGCCGATCTGGTGAGGCATCTCAAGTTGGCGGAGGGGCTGGAGCAGTTGGATGCCGTGAGCACCGCTCTGGTCTGCTCCGATGTACCAGAGGGGATGGCCGATCTCTACCGCCTCTATCTAGTACTCAAATATGCCCGCAAGCCGGTGGTCACCGGGGCTTTCGCCATAGAGACCCTCCATCTCATGTATGAGATGCTAGTGGCTGTGGCGGGAAGCGCGGAGTCTCTAAGGGAGAAGCCTTTGGCCGTCTTCGACATCTGCCCCTCGCCCCCTCTCCTCTGGAGCGAGATCACCTGCCAGAACCTGGTGGATTGTGCTCGCTACTCGTTGCCGGTGGAACTCGTCTCTATGCCTCTGGCCGGAGCCACAGCGCCCGCCACCTTGGTCGGTACCTTAGCACAACATACAGCAGAGAACCTGAGCGGGGTGGTTATCCATCAACTGACGAACCCCGGGGCTCCCATCGTCTACGGCGGCTCACCCGCCATATTCGACATGCGCCAGGGCACCACCCCTATGGCCGCCATCGAGACTATCATGATCGATTGCGCCTATACAGAGATCGGAAAGCACCTGGGCCTCCCCACCCACGCTTACCTGGGGATGAGCGACGCCAAACTCTTGGATGGACAAGCGGGGCTGGAATCCGCCCTGGGGACGTTCCTGGGCGCTCTGGCTAGAGTGAACATGATCTCCGGAGCGGGGATGCTGGAGTTCGAGAGTTGCCAGAGTGAGGAGAAATTGGTCATCGATAACGAGATCATCGGGATGGCCCGCCGCTTAGCAGAAGGCATCGCCACGCGAGAAGGAATGATCCCCCTAGAGTTGATGCGGGAGGTAGGCCATCAAGGCAGTTTCTTGAGCACCAAACATACTCGAGAATGGTTCCGCCGGGAGCAGTTCATCCCCTCCTCGGTCATCGACCGCCACACCCGACAGGCCTGGGAGAACGAGGGCCAAAAGAGCATAGTAGAGCGGGCTCGAGAACGAGCCGAGGAGATCATCGCCGCCTATCAGCCTAAAGAGATACCACCGGGGGTGGAGAAAGAGTTGACCAAAATCGTCACCTCGGCGGGGCGGAAATGTGGCCTGGAGAAGTTGCCTCCCCTTGAAGGTTGACCTCCAAGTGAAGGCCCTCATCAGAGCGCTTTCTTCACCAAAAAACCGATCCCTTCCCCCTCAGCCTCCTGAAACACAGTCGATCGTAGCTCAACGCAGGGCCGTGACTTGGTTGACTTTTCTCATAGGCGCTGCTTGCCTAGTCGTGCTCGCCTCCTCCATTCATAAGAAATAGCCGGGGCCCCCGATGGGGCCCCGGCCTAGGATCAAGCCTAATCAAGGTGCGGTTCTATCCTGGCCACCAGTTGGGGCTTGGGCATATACCCCACTAATCTCTCCACCGGCTGGCCCCTCTTGAAAAGGATAAGGGTGGGGATGCCGCGGACTCCGTACCGCGTGGCGATGCTAGGGTTGCGATCCACGTCGATCTTCGCCACCTTCAGCCGCCCATCGTATTCCGAAGCGATCTCTTCCAGGAAAGGAGCGATCTGACGGCAGGGCCCACACCACTCCGCCCAGAAATCGACAACCACCGGGATGGAAGCCCTGATCACCTCCCCCTCAAAACTCTCATCGCTGACGGCAACTACTTTACTCATCAACATCTCCTTCCACTCTTCTCCTCCTAGAAGATACTATCTCTGATGAAGTTTGTCAAAGCCGCACCCCCCTCAACCACTCCTCCAAGGGACCCTCCAACTCTCGCTTGGGAGCCCGCCCAAAGAACTCCTTCACCGCTTGGCGGGGATCCTTCCCTTTGAAAAGTGCCTGGTAGATCTCCTCGGTGATGGGCATCTCTACGCCATACTTTCGGGCCAACTTTCTGGCCGCCTTGGTGGTATAGATCCCCTCGGCGACCATTATCATAGAGGCTTGTATATCTTCTAGGCTGCGCCCTTTGGCCAGTTCCTCCCCCACATAGTGATTCCGGCTATGACGGCTGGAGCAGGTGCATATCAGATCCCCGATGCCAGCCAGTCCAGCGAAGGTAAGGGGGTTGGCTCCGGCCACCACCCCCAAGCGAGCGATCTCGGCCAGTCCCCGAGTCATAAACGCCGCCTTGGCGTTATCGCCATATCCGAACTCATCGGCCGCCCCGGCCCCTATGGCGATGATATTCTTCAGAGCCCCTCCTAACTCCACTCCTATGATGTCGTCGTGAGCATAGACACGAAAGCGAGACCCCATAATGGTCCGCTGAACCCACGCCGCTACCCCGATATCCGGAGAGGCTACTACGCTGCTAGCAGGCAATCCCGCCGCTATCTCTCTCACCAGGTTAGGCCCAGAGAGGGCACAAAGGGGGAAATCCGACCCCAGTTCTTCCTCCAATAGTTGAGACATGCGCAGAGTGGTCTCTATCTCCAGCCCCTTAGCCGCGCTCACGATCACCGTCCCTGGTCGTAGGTGAGGCCGTACCAGCCTAATATTCTTTCGCATCGATTGGGCCGGCACTACCATGAAGAGGAGATGGCAGGACCCCACGGCTTCAGCCAGGGAAGCGGTGATCTTCAATTCCGGGGGTAAGATCACCCCAGGAAGGAAACGCCGATTCTCCCGCCGCAATCGCAACTCCTCGGCTTCCTCCTCCATCCTAGCCCACAGAGTAACGGAGAGCCCCCTGCGGGTCAGCATCACCGCTAGCATGGTCCCCCAACTGCCGGTCCCTACCACGGCCACAGCACTCACCGGCCCCTCCTCTCCCCCGGCTCCCCGATCCGCCGCTCCGTACCCTTTAGAAGACGAGCGATGTTGGGCCGATGGGCGAAGATGATAATTCCTCCTGCCAGGATACCATAGACCAGATGCTCCCAGGAGCCTCGGAAAAAGAGCCTCTGACCTAAGAGGGCCAAGGGTATCAAAAAAGCGAAGGCGAGGGAGCCCAGGGAGACATAGCGACTGGTAGCGGCTACCAGGAACCCCAAGAAGGCCACAACCAAGGTGGTCACAGGCTCCAGGATCAAGAGACCCCCAAAGGTGGTTCCTATCCCTGCCCCACCATGCCAGCCCAGAAAAATGGACCAGTTGTGGCCCACCAAGGCTGCCAGAGCGGCCACGACCGCTGCCGCCTCGTTATGCCACAACGCCCTGGCCACCAGCACGGCCACCACGCCCTTGCCCACATCTCCCAAAGCGGTGATGGCGGCTGGAAAGAGCCCTACAGTGCGAAGGATGTTCGCCCCTCCCGTCCTGCCGCTCCCGTACTCCCGGATGTCGATGCCTTTCCATAGCCGTCCCACGAGGTAACCGGTAGGAAAGGCTCCCAGGAAGTACCCCAAACAGGCTGTCAAAAGGTAAGTGGTGACCATCTTTATATAAAAGTAGAACACAGGGGCCGATTCCTGGTTGCGAATTTAGGCCGCCACCCGAAAGGGGTTAAAGTCGGTATCCACATCGTAGTAGTCTTCGTTCTCCACCCTCTTTAGGGTATTGACGACTAGGTAGGTGAGAGGCGTGACCAGGGCTTCGAAGCCGGTCTTGAAGAGGTAGTTGGAGATGATGATACTCGAGAGAAGAGAGGGGGTGTAGAGGCCATAGAAGGCGATGAGGACGAAAAGCAGGGTATCCACCCCTTCGCCCACGATGGTGCTCCCGATGGTCCGAGTCCAGAGCCATCTCCCCTGAGTGAGCATCTTCATCTTGGCCAAAGTATAGGAGTTGGAGAACTCTCCGGCGAAATAGGCGATAAGGCTGCCTAAGACGATGCGAGGGGTCTGGCCCAAGATGGTCATGTAGGCCTCCTGGCCTCTCCACCCCTCCGTCGGAGGAAGGGCTCCCACGATGGCGAAGACCACGGCCATCAGAACCGCACATCCGAAGCCGATCCAGATCACCCTGCGGGAACGGCTGTAGCCATAAACCTCGGTGAGGATGTCGCCGAAGATATAGGAGATGGGAAAGAGAATGGTCCCCCCATCGAAGGTGAAAGGCCCCAGATCTAGGATCTTCGAAGAGGCGACATTGGAGATGAGCAACACAGCCACAAAGATGGCCATCACCAGGTCGAAATACCTATACCCCTTTCGCATCTACCTGACCTCCGCTTCTGCCACCTTCCATAAGCGACAAAAGGCACAAAGCCCTGGCGCTGTGGTGGGCAGGCCGCACCTTTCGCACTCGCCCAATTCCAACCCTTCGTCAACTGAGGAGATGCGTTCGGCATCCTGGGGATGCTTTAGCATCCGAAGAAAAAGCCCCTTCTCCCTGGCTCGCAGGAAACTGAGATAGAACTGCAACTTCGCCCCTCTCGACCTCTCCTCCAGGCGGTTTAACAACTCTTTGTAAAAGATAGTGGTGGCTCCCCTGGCGAAGGGACACTCCTCATAGATGTAGTCGATACCCCTTAAGATAGCATAGGCCGCCGTCTCCCGCTCGTAGAACCTGAAGAAGGGCTTCACCTTCCGCGCCAGCCGGGG
>DMLA01000151.1:6310-6796 GCA_003453555.1 Chloroflexota bacterium
CCTCGTCGTCTAAGTTGTGCCCGGTGGCCAAGATAGCCCCCTCCTCTAGAGCCGCCTGGTTCATTATGTACCGTTTCACCAGCCCACAGAGGGAGCAAGTTTTCTGCCCGGGCCTCTCCCTAGCCAACTGGGGGATCGACTTTCCATACACTTCCTCCACGTCCACCACCTTCAGCCTGGCCCTTTCTCTCTTCTCCACAAACCTATGTACCTTGGCTAAAGAACTAGAAGAGTAACCCTCTTCCGAGATGCCCAGGTCTATATAAAGGCCCTGAGCCTCGTAGCCCAAGTGAAGAAGCACATCCCATAGGCTGAGACTGTCTTTCCCCCCGGAGACGGCTACCAAGATGGTGTCTCCGGGGCCAAACATCTCATACTTCTCGATGAACCGTTGAGTTTGAGCCCGTATCCATTCTAGGAAATGCTCCTCACAGAGGGCCAATTTGTGCTGGCGCATATTTATCACCGCGGGTTTAGAGCATTTAC
>DMLA01000031.1:0-1468 GCA_003453555.1 Chloroflexota bacterium
AGGCTGGGAGAGGGTTGGCGGATTATGAAGCGATCATGAGCCAAAAGCGCCGTGGGCCGGGCCAACACCAACTGGACCCACCCCTCTTCCCCCGGTTCGATCGCTTTGGCCCCCAGAACGCGTGTCTGGGCTGGTATCTGGGCTGCGCCGCTGTAAAAATCCACGGAGGTATTATGTCGAAGGGGCTTGGGGGCACTACCCAGCACACGAAGGCGAACATCTATGAGCCGCGTGGGCTCGAGCCATCCGGGGCTAGTCGCTACATCCCCCCGCTGGAGTTGATCTTTACCTACCCCTACCAGATTTATGGCCACCCGGCTACCGGGCACAGCCACCTCTATCTTCTCCTTATGAGTCTGCAAGCCGCGAATCCGACTCTTGAGCCCCTGGGGCAGGATCTCTACCTCCTGACCTACCCGAAATCGGCCGTCTATCAGCGTTCCTGTGACCACGGTGCCGAAGCCGGCCAAGGTGAAGGCTCGATCGATAGGGAGCCGGGGGCGACCTCTCTCCCACCGGGGGGGTATCTCGGAGAGCAAACTATCTAACTCCTCGATTAAAGAAGGGATCCCTTGTCCTGTCACCGCCGAAAGGGGGAGGATCTTAGAACCGGCCAGGGTTGTCCCCTTAAGCAATCGGTCTACATCAGCAGCCACGAGTTCTAGCCACTCCTCATCCTCTACCAGATCTACCTTAGTCAGGGCTACCACTCCCTGTCTCACCTCTAGAAGGTCTAAAATGGCTAGATGCTCCACCGTCTGGGGCATCACCCCTTCATCGGCAGCCACCACCAGCAGGACGGCATCGATCCCCCCCACCCCGGCCAACATATTCTTGATGAAATCCTCATGCCCTGGCACATCGATGACGCTCACCCCCAAGCCCGAGGGTAGGGTGAACCAAGCGAAGCCCAGATCGATGGTCATCTCCCGCTCCTTCTCCTCCTTGAGCCGGTCGGGGTCGATGCCTGTCAGGGCCTTCACTAGGACCGATTTGCCGTGGTCAACGTGACCAGCCGTACCTATGACTCGGGTCCCACCATCTTCACCCACTATCCTTAAGACCCCTTAATCTGCTCTTCCAACTCCTCGATCCATCGCTCCAACTCAGCCATCTGTCGTCGGGCATACTCCCGTTGGATGCGCCATATCTCCCCAAAGTGCGCCTGGCGCTTTGCCTCTTCCTCTCTCTGCCTTTCCCAGTCTGCGGCGCTCTTGGCCCACCGCTTCTCGCTCTCCTTCCGCCACTCCTCGAGCTGCCCCCTAAGACGCTCCTCTCCCACCCGCTGCAGATGCAGCAACTGGTCTCGGCGCACCCGCAGTTCTTTCTCCAACTTATGCAAACTGGCCGATAGTTTCGTCGCTTCCTTAATCCGCTCCTCTAAATGGTGCGCCGCCTGCTCTTGCTTGGATAGTTCCTGTTGCCAGGCTGCTCTATCCCGGCGCAACTCCGCTATCTCCTTCTGACG
>DMLA01000031.1:1855-8774 GCA_003453555.1 Chloroflexota bacterium
GTCCTAACTCGGCGATCTCTTGAGCGCTCTTATCAACCCTGCTCTCCAGATACCCTATCTTTCTCCTCTGAGCAACGGTCTCTCCTCGGAGGCCGGAGATCTCCTGCCTCAGGCCCGCAATAGCCTCCGACAACCTCTGGAGTTCAGACCTCTGAAAATCTAGGGGCTCCATTTTCTTCTCTAGGAAGGTGATCTCCTCTCGCAGTTTCTCCAGGGCCTGGGCCACGCTCTCTCTTTCCCGCTGGCGCAACGCTGCTGCTTGCTCCTCCGCTCGGCGTCGCTCCTCTCGACCCTCGCGGACCACGAGGCTGGCTTCCGCTCTCACCCGCGACAAGGTCTCATCCGGGCTGGGGAGTTGGGCCAACTGACCTTGGAGACGAACCAATCGGCCCTCCAACTCTCCGAATCGGCTAACCAGATCCTCGATGTGAGCCGCGTGGTCATCCGCCTGTTTGCGCAACTTCTCAAGTGCAGCCTTCTCCCGCCGCTGCTCCTCATCAAGCCAGGCCAAAAGCTCCTTTGTCTCATCCATGTGGAGCCTCCGTCTGGGGCGGAGGGTTGAGTTCTTCCACCTCGCCCGTTACCATAAAGACCACCCGCTCGCCGATATTGGTGGTACGGTCTCCTATCCGCTCCAGGTTATGCGCCACCCAGATGAGATGGGTAGCCCGAGTGATGGTCCGAGGGTCATCCATCATGAAGATCAGCAGTTCCCGGTATATTTGATCGTAGAGGGCGTCCATCTCGTCATCCTGCTTGGCCAAAGCCCTGGCTCTCTCTGCATCGTGGGCTAGGAAAGCCTCCAGCTGCTCCCGCAGGAGCGATCGCCCCTTCTCCGCCATGCGAGGGATATCGATCAAAGGCTTCAGATGGGGCTGGGGGGCCAAACGTTTGGTAAGTTGGGCTATACCTTTGGCGTGGTCCGCCATCCGCTCTAATTCCGTGGCGATGCCGGAGATGGCTAGGATAACTCGTAGATCGCTGGCTAAAGGCTGCTGGGTGGCGATGAGAACGAGACACCTCTCGTCAATCTCCCGCTGAGCCTTGTTGATCTCCTCGTCAGCAGCGATCACCTTCCCAGCCAAACCCTCGTCCCTCTCAACCAGAGATTTGACCGCTAGCCCTATCGCCCCATCGACCAGATCGGCCATCTTCAAAAGGTCATCCTGAAGCGCCTTAATCCCTTCATCTAACGTCTCTCTAGGCATGCGCGCCTCCCACGACTTTGTACCGCTATTCTACCACAACTAGAAAGATTTCCAAAGGAGTGAAAGAGAGGGCGTTGAAAATATGCTTACAGATGGCGTAGTGGGGAAGAAGGCGCGTCCATGACCTTTTTCTGGCTACCCTCTCTATCATCGGCCGATTTTTGACCGGCTTGTGGGGCAGAGCATCGGACTTATTAAAATGATTTGCTTCCCAAGGTTGAGGGGGTTATAATGATCTTTAGTTGATCTTCAAAGGATGTTCGCCTATGCGTATCGGCATAGATGCCCGGCTGGTCTACTATAGCCAAGCAGGCATCGGCCAATATATCTTGAACCTAGTCAGGGAGTTAGCCCACCTTGATAGGGAAGATGACTTTTTTATCCTCCAAAGCCGTAAGGACAAAACGGTATTAACAGAAGGGGAGAATTTCTCCCGCCGCTCCCTCTGGACCCCCAGCCACCATCGCCTAGAGCAGTGGACTCTACCCCTAGAGATCGGCCCTTTGGGCCTCGATATCCTCCATAGCCCTGACTTCATCCCCCCTTTCCGTCGTAACTGCAAATCGATCATCACTATCCATGACCTGGCCTTTCTCTTGTATCCCCACTTCCTCACCGCCGAGAGCGCCCGCTACTACGGACAGATCGATCAGGCGGTGCGTTATACCGATCACATAATCGCCGTCTCCGAGGCCACTAAACAGGACGCCATCCGCCTCCTGGGGGTCCCCCAGAGCAAGATCACCGTAGTCTACGAGGCCGCTAACCCCACCTATCGCCTTTTGGAAGACAAAAGAAGAGTTCAGAGAGAGTGTGCCCAAAGGTACGGGGTATCTACCCCTTTCATCCTCTTCGTGAGCACCATCGAGCCCCGCAAAAACCTCCCCACCCTCCTCCGTGCTTACCGCCGACTCTTAGATGAATACAAGCCAGAGGTGAGGTTGGTCGTAGTGGGGGAGCGGGGTTGGCTTTACGACCAGATCTTCGCCCTCACCGAGGAACTGAATCTGAAGGAGGAGGTGCTCTATCTGGGCCGGGTCTCTGTGCAAGATCTCCTCCTCCTTTATAACGCCGCTCAACTCCTTGTCCACCCCGCTCTCTATGAGGGGTTCGGGCTCCCGCCCCTGGAAGCGATGGCCTGTGGCACCCCCGCTATCGTAGCCCACGTCTCCTCCCTCCCCGAGGTGGTAGGGGACGCCGCCCTCCTCGTCGACCCTGAAGATGAGTATGGCTGGACTGTGGCTATCTGGAGGGTCCTTACCGATGGTTCGCTGCGAGCCGAACTCCAGGAGAAGGGGGTAAAACGAGCCCGCTTTTTCTCCTGGGAGAAGGCCGCTCGAGAGACCTTGGCCCTCTATCGGAGCCTACGGTGAAGATCCTCTTCCTCACCCCGGAACTACCCTATCCGCCTGACCGAGGAGCCAGTATCCGGAGTTTCAACCTTATCAAGAACCTGGCTCCCCGGCATGAGATCCATCTTCTTTCCTTCTCTGCGAAGGAAAGCGATTTAGCGGAGGCTGGGCCTCTCCTCGACCTGTGCTCACAAATCGAGACCCTCCCCACTCCCCATCGCTCCACCCTACAGCGCCTCCTCCCTGTTCTCCTCTCTCCCCTGCCCGATATGGCCTTGCGGCTCCCTTCATCGGAGTTCGAATCTAAACTATGGGCTCTCCTTCAAGAGGAAGATTTCGACGTGGTACAGGTGGAAGCGATAGAGATGGCTAGGTACATCCCTACGATCACCGAATCGCGTAGACCCCCTCGATTGACCTTCGATGACATCAACGCCGAGTACCTCTTACAGAGACGGGCCTTTGAAACAGATCTTCGACATCTCCGCTGGCTGGGAGCGGTATACTCCCTCATTCAGTGGGGAAAACTCCGTCGCTACGAAGCATGGGCTTGTCGCCGAGCGGATCAGGTGGTTGCGGTCTCCGAAACCGACAAAGAGGCCCTCTGCCGCCTGGTTCCGGGCCTCCCGGTGAGTGTTGTCCCCAACGGTGTAGACACCCAATACTACCAGCCGACGGAGGGGGAGACCGATGGCAGCCTGGTCTTCACCGGGAAGATGGATTTTCGCCCCAACGTGGATGGCGTTCTTTGGTTCTTCGAGCGAGTTTGGCCTCTGGTGAAAGGGAGGCTTCCCCAAGCCCGGCTCTTAGTGGTGGGAAGGAACCCTTCGCCTCGACTCTCTCCCCTTCTTCAAGACCCACAAGTCAGGGTGACCGGCTTCGTCCCCGACGTGCGACCCTACATCGCTCAGGCCAACATCTATCTGGTCCCTCTCCGCATGGGAGGAGGAACCCGCCTCAAGGTGTTGGAGGCGATGGCTATGGGCAAGGCTATAGTCTCTACCTCCTTGGGTTGTGAGGGGATCAAGACGACGGGGCAGGAGTTGGTCATCGCTGATAACGAGTCAGATTTCGCCCAGCGGGTGATAGATTTGTGGGGCGACGAGAAGCGAAGGAAAGGCCTAGGGGTGGCTGCTCGCCGCCTGGCCAAAGAATACGATTGGAAAGTCATCACTCCCCTCTTGGAACAAGTGTATGAGAAAGCGGCTTAGACGGATAGCCCTACGAGCCCTCGCCTACTCCTCAACCCCTTTCCTGCCCCGAGCCCGAAGGCCCTCTCGGACCTCCCGCATCCTCCTCATTCGGCCTGATCATATAGGCGACCTCCTTTTCACCACCCCCGCCCTTCGACTTCTCCGCACTGAGTGCCCCCAGGCCCATATAACCTGCCTGGTGGGACCTTGGGGCTGGGAATTGATGGAAAGAAACGCCAACGTAGACCAGGTTTTAGTATGCCCCTTCCCCGGTTTCACCCGTCAGCCCAAGCCCTCTTTCCTTCAGCCCTACGCCCTCCTGGGGAGGTATGCTCGCCTCTTGCAGGGACAGGGGTACGATTTAGCCCTCGTTCTCCGCTTCGACCACTGGTGGGGAGCCCTTCTAGCCTACTGGGCTGGCATCCCCCAGCGGATAGGCTATGCCCTACCAGAATTGCACCCTTTCCTGACTCAGCCCGTCCCTTATACGCCAGGACGCCACGAGGTGGAGCAGAACTTGACCCTCACACGAGCGGCCTGGCAACGAAAGGAACCCTCTACCGAAGAGGCTGGCGCTTTAGAATTCAACCCCTCGGCGGAGGATAGCAAGTTTGCCACTCGATACCTTGTGGAGCGGGGTATCGAGCCTGAAACCCCGCTCATAGTCATCCACCCTGGGGCTGGAGCCCCGGTGAAACTTTGGAGGGCCGAGGGGTTCGCCCAGGTGGGGGATCGTTTGGCGGAGAGATATAAAGCCCGCCTTCTCATCACCGGCTCCTCGCAAGAGGAGGGCTTAGCCCAAGAGATAGCCAGCCATATGAGAAGCGAGCCCCTAATCACCGTCGGTCAGACGACCCTGGGGGAGATGGCGGCTCTCATGGCCCATGCCGATTTGGTCATCGGGGTCGATAGTGGCCCCATGCATCTGGCCGTAGCCCAGGGCGTTCCCACGATACACCTCTACGGCCCCGTCGATCACCGTACCTTCGGCCCCTGGGGGGATCTTAGACGCCACCGAGTGGTCATCTCTGGTCTGGACTGCATCCCCTGCAACCGCCTCGACTACACCCCACAAGAACTAGAGGAGCACCCTTGCGTACGCCTCATAACTGAAGAGCAGGTCCTAGCAGAGGCATACCGTCTCTTGGAGATGCTGAATAACCTGTGATATAATCGTTAATCGATGGAAGGCGAGGCTAAGTCGAAGGTTCTAACCCCTCAGCAACTGGAGGAAGATGCACACCGGTGGTTCGCCAGCCGCACTAGGGCTCTCTTCACCCTGCTGGGTCGAACCCTTCCTCGCCGTGACCTTGAAATCCTGGATGCGGGGCGGGGAAGATGATCTACCACCTGGGCCGGTATAGGCGGGTTTTAGGCACCGATAACAACCCCAAACCTCTGAGGGTCGCCCACCAAAGGGGGCATGAGGCTAGGCTCGCCCCTGCCGAGGAGATGCCCTTCCCCGATCAGAGTTTCGATCTGGTGGCAGCCTGGGATGTGATCGAGCATTGTGAGGACGACCTTTTGGCCCTGCGCCAATCTTACCGTGTCTGCAGCCCCGGGGGGTTCTTGGCGCTTACCGTCCCCGCTTTCGGCTGGCCCTGGAGCGCCAACGACGAGAGCAATAAGCACCACCACCGCTATGCCAAAAGTGAACTTCATGAGAAACTAAAGAGCGTGGGCTTCACCCCCTGGCGCACCACCTATAACAATTTCTTCATCTTCCCCCTGGCTTTCCTCCGAATCCTCTGGGAGCGACTCTCGGGGAGAAAGCCCCAACTCAAAGCGCCGGATACCGATGAGGAGGCCTATCAGGTAGAGATGGAGCCCGCCCTGCCTCTTCTGAACACCGTTCTTACCGGTGTGGGCTGGCTGGAAGCGGCACTCCTCCGCTTCTTAACCCTCCCCTTTGGCACCCCTATCATCTGTACCGCCCAAAAAGTAAAAGTTGTAGATTCTTCGATGGGGCGCTGATTATGGATAGGTTTATCATCGAAGGTGGATACCCGCTACAAGGGACAGTAACCCCTAGTGGTAACAAAAACGCTGCCTTGCCCATCCTGGCCGCCACCCTCCTCACCGATCAAGAGGTGGTCATCCGTAACCTCCCCCAGATCAAAGATGTGGAAACGATGCTAGAGATCCTGGCCCACCTGGGGGTGAAGATTCACAGATTGGGCGATAAAGAGTTGGCCCTTCGCGCCCGTAACGTGAGAAGTACGGAGATCGATCCCCAACTAACGCGGCGTATCCGTGCCTCTATCCTCCTATCGGGCCCTCTTCTAGCCCGTTGTGGAGGTATCAGTTTGCCTCCGCCCGGCGGCGATGTTATCGGGAGAAGAAGGTTAGATACCCACCTCATGGCTCTCAGATCCCTGGGCGCCCAGATCGAGGTGGGCTCTCGTTATGAGATGAGGACCACTGGACTTGTAGGGCGGGAGATATTTTTAGATGAGGCCAGCGTCACGGGGACGGAGAACGCCCTCATGGCCGCCTGTCTGGCCCAAGGGACCACTATCATAAGGAACGCCGCTTCTGAGCCCCATGTCCAAGACCTGGCCCGGTTCCTTAACCAGCTGGGGGGCAAGATCTCAGGGCTGGGGTCCAATACCTTGGTCGTAGAGGGGGTAGATGGGTTGCACGGTGGCGAGTACGAGATCGAGCCCGATCATATAGAGGTGGGAAGTTTCATCGCCTGCGCCGCCGTCACCGGAGGAGAACTCCTCATTAGGAACGGCAAACCCGAGCATCTCAAGATGATACTCTTCGTCTTCCGAAGGTTGGGCATCGAGGTAGAGGTTAGAGGTAATGACCTCTTCGTGCCCCGCCACACCTCCCTTAAGGTGGTAGCCGACGCTCATGGGGCCATTCCTAAGATAGACGATGCCCCCTGGCCTGGCTTCCCCGCTGACCTGATGAGCATCGCCATAGTGGTGGCTACCCAAGCGGAGGGAACGGTTCTCTTCTTCGAGAAACTTTATGAGAGCAGGATGTTCTTCGTGGATAAACTGATCGCCATGGGAGCCCGCCTCATCCTCTGTGACCCTCACCGGGTAGTAGTAGTGGGGCCGGCTAGGCTTCACGGGGAGATAATGGAGAGCCCCGACATCAGGGCGGGGATGGCCCTGGTTGTAGCCGCCCTCTGCGCCGAAGGGCAAAGCGTCAT
>DMLA01000238.1:0-4410 GCA_003453555.1 Chloroflexota bacterium
TCTCACTAATCGGGACCCCTGAGGAGGCGGGAGGTAGTCGATGAGGATTCTAGTGGTGGATGATGACCAATACATCCTCGACCTCTTGACCTACCTCCTCACCCGGGAAGGACATAGCGTGGTCACGGCCCACGATGGGCAGCAGGCTATGGCCTATTGGCGGGTGGAGAAGCCTGATCTTGTGATCTCGGAGGTTGATCTGCCCAAACTGGGCGGCTATGAGTTGTGTGAGATCGTCAAGGAAAGCGGCCCTGCACTCTTCATCCTCTTGAGCGGGCGGGCTAGTGAAAAAGATATCCTCAAGGGGTTCGCGGCGGGGGCGGACGACTATATCACTAAGCCTTTCAGTCCCCGCATCCTCATAGCCCGAGTCGAGGCCGCGGCCAGGAAAATCGCTGCTCCTGTGGAGGGGGTCTCCCGGGAGAAGTTAGAGATAGGGGAGTTAGCCTTGGATGCTAGCCGGTTGGAGGTTACCGGGCCACGGGGCACCGTCCGCCTGTCGCCTACGGAGTTTGAGATCTTGCATACCCTAGCCAGCAACAAAGGGGTGGTACTCGCTGAGGAGAGGCTCGGAGAACTGGTCTGGGGGCCGGAGGGTCGAGGGAAGGCCGGGTTGGTAAAGACTCACATCCATCAGATTCGTCAGAGGATAGAGCCCGATCCTAACGCCCCCCGCTATCTGCTCACTGTGCCCGGCGTGGGGTATACCATGACCCCTCTCCGTCCCATCTCGTGCGCTCGGCATCCTGCCTGCCCTGGCACGTGGCAGGCCAGGGAGGATGCCTCAGCATCCGAAGGAAAAAAGCCTTCCGACCACGAACTGGAAAGGGGGCTCTCCGTTCTCGGATCCTCGGATACCGGCTCATCATAGGTCAGCCATGGGAGTGGGAGAAGAGTTGAGGGAAAGGGAAGAGATGGCTCAAGGAGGATTGGATCTCCTGGGCTCAGCCCTTCTGGCTGCCAAGGAGGCGTTGCGAGGCCGGCGTCTCTCCTACATGGCCTTGAGCGGGGATGCTTTGGTGATCGAAAGGGCTTTCGGGCTCCCTCAGGGGATCGCCCTGGGCAAGAGGGTGCCTCTAGGAGAGGGGGTTGCCGGTTGGGTCGCCCGGATGAAGAAGCCTCTTCTAGTGAAGGATTTGAAGCGAGAGGTTCGCTTCATCGATCCGAAGCCTGGCTATCAGACCGGTTCTTTTATCAGCGTTCCCGTTTTCCTGCGGAAACGGGTGATTGGGGTGGTAAATGTAGCCGACCGAGTCGATGGCCGATCTTTCGATGAGTCTGACCTAGGGGCGCTCCTTACCCTGGTGGATCACATGGCTCTCTGTGTGGAGAATCAGAAGTTGAGGGATGATGTCGCTCGTCTGGCGGCTACCGATCCCCTCACCGGGGTTTGGAACCGCCGTCACTTCGAGCGGCGTCTGGAGGAAGAGTTGGCTAGGGCCCAGCGGAGCGAGGCCCCCTTGTCCCTTCTCATGATCGATGTGGACGATTTCAAGGCTTTCAACGATACCCATGGGCATACGGCTGGCGATGCTGTTCTGCGGGGCGTTTCCCGCTCCATCAACTCTGCTGTGCGGATGGGGGACATAGTCTGCCGCTATGGAGGCGACGAGTTCGCCGTGATTTTGCCCCGCACCGATGTGGTGGAAGCCCTCTCGGTGGCAGGGAGAATCTGCCAGCGGGTAGCAGCCACCCCCCACGCCTTGGAGGGGGAGGGGCCCAGGCATTTCAGCATCAGCGTGGGGGTCTCCTCTTACCCCCCGATCGCCACCAGCAAGCAAGAGTTGGTGGATCAGGCGGACCGAGCCATGTACGAGGCTAAGTACAGCGAGGTCTCTCAGATATGCTTGGCTGAAGCGACGCCGACGGTGCCAGAGGCACCACTTCCCGACCATGAGAGGGTTCCCTACCTCCCTTTGCCCCCGGAGGTGCCTAGTTGGGAGTTGGCTTCCCTTCTCCCTTTGGAGGTGGCACGAAGGCTGGAATGCGTGCCTGTGGGTCGGGAGGGTAGGGATCTCACTTTGGCCTTGGCTGACCCCAGCCAAGGGTTCGCTATCCGTGTGGTATCCCAACTCACAGGCCTTCGCGTCTTCCCGGTGGTGAGTGGCAAGGAAGAGATCCACCAGGCGCTGAGAAGGATGGCTACACTGTCGCAGGGGTCGGGAGAGTGGTCCTGATTGATATGGTGTAAAGTGGCGAGCCAAAGGTATCCTTTGGCTCTTTTTTATCTTGGGGCTTCTCTACTCCTCCCCTGGTCGCGGAACCCTCTCACCCGGCTCGGGGAAGCGACTTAGAACCGTGGCTTCTTTTGGTGCAAAGGCACTGTGTCCCCTAAGGCCAAATCGCCTATCGGCTTCCCAGGCCTCCCCTCCTCGAAGCCGATGATGAGATCGGTATCGGGATCCACCCCTGAGAGATCTTCTCGCACTAAGAAATCCGAATATTTTCTCTCCATTCGACACTCCTTCAAAATAACGCCGACCCTTTACGAGAAAGCGATCAGCGCCACGCTACATTTGGTCTAATAAACCTTCCCACCCTCGTCAAATTCGACCCTTTCCATTCCCATCCCTCGGGATCCCTGTGGGACAGGGATCCTTTACGGACAGCGAAGAGAGGCTCTCCAGCACTTCTCCCCGCTCGTGCTTCTTGACGAACTCCTCGCACCAAAAGGGGGTGTAACTCGTCTTGAGGAGATAGAACCGCATCCCCATCACTAGGGGAAGGGCCCCCGGCAGGGAGAGGGTATCCGCCACGACTGCTATCTGTTCGGCTCCCCGGGCTTCCCTCGTGAGAGCCTGGTAGTAGACGGGACGACGGAGGTCCACCTTATGGCGCTGGTCTATTCTTAGGATTTGGGTCATCCCCTGCCCCGGATGGAAGAAACGTCTTCCCCAGGAGGGGTCCATCTCATATTGGCGGGTGTCTCCTAGGATCCGTACCCCCTTTAGCCCTAAAGTTTTCAGGTTCCTTTCCACCTTATCCCCCTTTGAGTTGGTGAGGATGAGGGGAATAAACCTCTCATCTCGAAGGAGGCCGTCTAGGATCTCCTTGGCTCCCTGGCGAAACCGAGGTTTCAGTTCGGCGGTATGGCGGTGAAAGAGGTAGTTGGTGCAATCGACGACCGGGTCATACTCCGCCTCTCTGAAGAGGTTAGCCACCCTACGGGCGTAGAAAGGGTTCATCTTCAGCATCACCTGGAGGGTGGTGGTATTGAGGATGAAGGCCCCCTCGTCGCTATAGGAAGCCAGAAGCCCTCTCACCTCCCAGCCGAACTCATGAGGCCGGGAGAGGATGAGCCTTCTCGTCTCCTCGTATTCTTCTTCCAAATGGGCACGGGGTACCCTTAGGATCTCTCGGGATAGGGTATCCAGTGAGAGCCGCGCTAGGTCATCGACCATCGCTTCTTCCTTGGTCAATGTCCCGTCGTAGTCGAGGATCACTTTCACTTGGTTTTTCATCTCTTAAAGTGGACGAGCCTCATCCCTGCTAGGTCGTGAGCCGCCACCAACTCCATTCTACTCTTCAGCCAGGTCTCGACCTCTCCCTCTTGGCTCACAAGCCATACATCGCTGTAACCTTCTATGATTTGGGGCAGCGTTCTATCTTCCTCCACGTAGAGAGCCATCTCTTTTCTCAAGAAGGGGTATAGCCTCTGGTAGAGGGCGTGGTCGGGGAGGATGAGAGCCGCCTCTCCAGGCTCGACAGCGCTCACTAGGAACTCCACCACCGGCCGATACTCTTCCTGAGCATAGCGGGCCCTATGGTAGGCTGCCATCAGGTGATAGCCTCCCAGGAGACCCAGCAATAGCGAGGCTACGACCAGCGCGACGAAAGCCCGGCGGCGAAGATGGGCGATCCGCTCTTCTGGGAGGGAGAAGAAGATGGTCGAGTATTCGGCGCAAAGCATCGAGATGATCAGGGTGCGCCAAAGCACCGTCCCCACCAGAAGCCATCTTTCGTTCGGAAGCATGATGAAATAGACCGTAGCCTCCAAGAAGTTTAGGGTATCCAGAAGGAGGATATAGATAACGCCTCGCAGATGGGGAAGGAGGAGAACTACGAAGGGGATAAGTTGAATTAGAAATTGGGGGCTGTACCCTTTGCTATACAAGGTGAAGAGGTTCACCGTCAGGCCAGCGAAGGCTACGATGCGGGTCTTCTCCTCACCTAATGATCGGGTGAAAAGCCAGAGATATAGAAGGGCGAAGGCTAAACTGATCAGGGGCCAGGGGAGGGTGGAGGGGTGGTTGGCCACGTTGGCCAGGGGATCGAAACGGTCCCCGGCTACCACGCCATAGGAGTAATACCCCTCTAAGAGGGCCCAAACCGTCTCCCAGGAGGAGCGAGCCACCATGCTGCGGAAAGAAGCGACAAGAAACTGGGGGTGGGTGAGAAGAAAAGGGGTAG
>DMLA01000238.1:4789-6214 GCA_003453555.1 Chloroflexota bacterium
AGGGAGTTCAAGGCTTTCCACCCTACGGCTACTATTATGGCTGGTGTGATCTTAATCATGAAGCCGAGCCCCAAGGCTATTCCCGCGGAGGTGGCTCGTTGTCTGATGAGGAGGTAGAGGCCCAGGAGGAGGAAGAAGAGGGGCATGGAATCCAACCACCCCAACCAAAAGTAGAGAGGTGTGAAGAGAAGGGTGTAGATCAGGGCAGACTTGAAGGCCTTCCCCTTGTCGTAGAGTTCTAAGGCTAGAAGGTATATGACCACCAGGTTGCCGGTCTCAAAGAAGAGAAGAGCCAGGCCTAAGAAGATGTCATACCATAGTCGAGGGTCGACCCAGGGGGGTACCAGCAGGCTCAAGCGGTAGGCACCGACCACCAGCCAGGGGAAGAGGGGAGGCCATTCTAGCCAATAGTGGATGAAGGGGTAAAGCCCCTTATCTGACCATCGGGCGAAAGCGAGGTAACCGGTGTTGTACTCGGAGTAATCGGCGATGTACCCTCCAGGCCGAAGGAGGAGAAGGGTCATGACACGAAAGGCGACGAAGAGGATGAGGAGGAGAACAAAATCTTGATGCTGGGAATCTTTCTTCATCTTCTATATGGGGGCTCGGGCTACACGCAAAAGGGTAGGGAGATGAAGGAGCATATTGGTGTAACTGGCGTTGGCCATGGGGCAGTAGCACTCCCCAACGGCTATGCTCCGGCGCAACCGGGCCGCCTCCTCCCCAAACCAGAGGGAGGCGAAATCGTAGCCGCTCTCCCGCAGTTTTCCTACCGGTTGGGCGCAAGCGCAGCAGGTCCAGAGATCGCCGTTGGGGGCTATATGTCCCGAGGCCCAGCCGGCGTAGCAAGAGATCACCTGCCTCCTCTCCGCTAGGATCCGCTTCGTCAACTCATAGTAATAACCCCGGAACGCCTGAGTGGTCTTGGCTAGCCCCGAGGGTCTAAAGTCTCTAGCTTCGGCTATGAGGTAGTCGGCGGCTATGGCGTACTCCTCGGGCGAGGGGGTGATGTCGCTCCCTACGGTGCCCAGTTCTTCCCTCTCCTCGGCCACCTCGCTGATATAGATGTCCGCTCCCAGAGTTTTGAGGTCTTTGTAGATGCTGGGCAGACATTCTACATTGAAACGGGAAACGACGGTGTGGATAGCCAGGGTGAGGTGGGGGTGATTGACGCTGCGCAGGTCCTCGTAGGTCCTGAGGGCCCGCTCATAGTTCCCCTCTACACCTCGGATAAGGTCATGGCGGGGGCCGATCTCGTCGAGGGAGAGGTTGATCCCCACTTGAGCCCCCGACGCTACCTTGAGTATCTCCTCTACCTTTTTGGTGATGATTGCCGGGCGACATTCTTCATCGGCCGCGGCTACCAGTTCTACTATATCCCACCGTAGGAACGGCTCTCCACCGCTGAAGGTGAGGTAGTAGGGC
>DMLA01000025.1:0-1049 GCA_003453555.1 Chloroflexota bacterium
GTGCCCGGGTTAGAGCGAGGCGTCCGCCCGATGGGGGATTGATCTATATGTATCACCTTGTCCAGGTGCTCAACTCCTAGAATATCCTTATGTCGGCCTGACCTGTCTTTGGCTCGATGGAGTATCTGGGCCAGTCGCTTGTAGAGGATTTCGATGAGGAGGGTGCTCTTCCCCGAGCCGGAGACGCCGGTGATGCAGATGAACTTGCCCAACGGGAAAGAGACGTCGATCTCTTTGAGGTTGTGTTCCGCCGCGCCTTTGACTTCCAGATAGGCCCCGTTCCCAATGCGGCGTCTCTCCGGGATGGGGATGCTCTTCTTTCCGGAGAGGTATTCTCCGGTGATGGACTCTGGGCAGGCGATGATCTTCTCTATAGGTCCCGCGGCCACTACCCGGCCGCCGCTCTCCCCGGCTCCTGGTCCCAGGTCTATGATCCAATCGGCAGAGCGCATCGTCTCCTCGTCGTGCTCTATCACCAACAGCGTGTTTCCTAGGTCACGCATATCCTTGAGGGTGCGGATGAGCCGCTTATTGTCTCGCTGGTGGAGGCCGATGGAGGGCTCATCCAGGATGTAGAGCACTCCTACTAATTGGGAGCCGATCTGGGTGGCTAGTCTTATCCTTTGAGCCTCGCCGCCAGCGAGCGTGGTGGCTGAGCGGTCCAGGGTCAAGTAATCGAGCCCCACGTTCACCATAAACCGCAACCGATCCCGGATCTCCTTGAGGATGCGGTGGGCGATGGCCAACTCCCGCTGGGAGAGCCTCTTGGGGAGTTCCTGGAAGAACTCTAGGGCCTCGCTTATGGACATGGCGGCGATATCGGTGATCGACTTGTCGGACACGGTGACGGCCAGGCTTTCTGGCCTCAGTCGTTTCCCCTGGCAGGCGGGGCAAGGATGAGTAGCCATATACCTTTCTATCTCGCCTCGGATGTAGTCAGAACTCGACTCCCGATACCGCCGCTCCAGGTTGGGGAGCACCCCCTCGTAGGTGGTATCGTACTCGCGGATGCGGCCGTATCGATTTCTGTATCTAAGACTGATTATCTC
>DMLA01000025.1:1467-2455 GCA_003453555.1 Chloroflexota bacterium
AACTGATAGTAGTAGGTCTCGCTGGTCGAGGCCCGGCTCCAAGGCCGGATGGCTCCCTCAGCCAAAGTCAGGCTCTTGTTGGGGATGACCAGGCCGGGGTCTATCTCCATCTTAGTGCCGATTCCTTGACAGACGGGGCAGGCCCCATAAGGGGTGTTGAAGGAGAAGGTACGGGGCTCTATCTCGCCGATGCTGATGCCGCAGTGGACGCAGGCGAACTGCTCGGAGAAGAGGAGGTCTCGCTCTGCGTCGTTGATGATGACCACGCCGTCGCCCAGGTTGAGGGCCGTCTCCACCGAATCGGTGAGCCGGGAGCGGAAGGCATTGATCTCGTCTTCGCTGTATTTGGCCTGGTCGGGGATGATGAGCCTATCCACCACCGCCTCTATGGTGTGTTGCTTGTAGCGGTCGAGTTCGATATGCTCGTCCACGTCCCGTACCTCGCCGTTCACCCGGACGCGGACGAAGCCCGCCTTGCGTACATCCTCGAAGACCCGCTGGTGGTGGCCTTTGCGGTCTTTGATGAGAGGGGCCAGTACCATTATCTTGCTTCCGGGCGCGAGTTCCATCACCGAATCCACGATCTGCTCCGCTGACTGCTGGGCGATGACCCGGCCGCAGTTGGGGCAGTGGGGGATGCCGATGCGGGCGTAGAGAAGCCGAAGGTAGTCGTATATCTCAGTGACCGTTCCCACGGTGCTCCTGGGGTTATGAGAAGCCCCTTTCTGGTCGATGGAGACGGCGGGGGAGAGCCCCTCTATCTGGTCCACGTCTGGCTTTTGCATTTGGCCCAGGAACTGGCGGGCGTAGGCGGAGAGGGACTCGACATAACGGCGCTGTCCCTCGGCGTAGATGGTGTCGAAGGCCAGAGACGACTTGCCGGAGCCAGAGAGGCCGGTGATGACCACGTATTTGTTCCGTGGTATCTCCACGGTTATATTCTTCAGGTTGTGTTCGCGGGCTCCGCGAACGATGATCTTATCTTGGG
>DMLA01000025.1:2822-5736 GCA_003453555.1 Chloroflexota bacterium
TTCTGAACCAGCCCTGTAAGTAGGTCGATCTCCAGAAGAGGTTGATTTCCTAACAGGTAGTTTTGAGCGCTGGAGTAGGGATATTCCTCTGCTCGTTCTGCCAGTCGCCAATTCTCCTGTAGCGGGTTGTCGTGTACATAAGCCATCTTCTGAACGAGGAATTCCTCTGAAAAGATATCCTTGGCGAAATATTGCTCTTGCCATACCTTATATCGCTGCTTTGAGGTACGGCTAGCGACATGTGCGAAGAAGGCTAGGAGATTCTGGTCGCTGTCTTCTTGAAGCCTTTCGATGATCCGTTTGGCAGTGAACTTCTTGAAGTCCCGCATAACTTGTGCTGGCGCATGGTTATCTAGGTACTTCAGGATGAGGTGAAGGTGGTCGGGCATGATGACATAGGCGTAGATTTTCACCCAGTGGCTCTTCCGAATGTAGTCGAGGCTGCCGATGATGATTTGGGCGAGTTCGGGTCGGTGAAAGATGGGTTTGTGATTTACCACCGTGGTGGTTACAAAGTAGAGATGTTGAGGGTTAAAGTATGTCTTCTGACGTCCCACGTGTACTCTATCTGATATTTACCCTTCTGCTTGTGTTGGATTTCAAATCCAGCACAAGCAGGGAGCATTCGTGCTCCGCGAACGATGATCTTATCTTGGGTCATGCTCAAACTTTCTAGAAAGTGATTTTTCGGGCAATCTTAAATTATACCACGGAAAGGGCGGACTTTCAAAATTTGAAATATCAGCGGCTTTCTGTTCCGCGAAAGGCGATCTTATCGTAGGCCATGTCGTTTCTCTGGGATACTCCTTCTGCTGCCGACCTTCTCTCTTCAGAATACAGGTTCTATCTTTACAGGAAACACGTTTGTCTGGTGAGCCCTTCCTGGCTCCCAGAGGTGTGTCGCTTGATTCTTTCGGCCAGTGTATCGAAGTCGATCTGTGCTCCCGAGAGTTTGATAGCGCCTTCACGCAAGAGCCGCTTGTTGCCAGGGCTAGGGTTGTCTATAACGAAGACCAATCTACCTTGTTTCTTCGCCTCGCTGGCTGTGTGCAGACTGCCACTTTGCTCCTCGGCTTCAACCACGATTACCGCTCTGGATAGGCCACTAACGATGCGGTCGCGGGCCATTAGATTCTGGCCTAGGGGAGGAGCGTTGGGGTGTAGTTCGGAGAGGAGTGCTCCCTGCTCCATTATGTCCTTGGCCAGGCCCTCATTCTCTCTGGGGTGGATAACTCGTACCCCTGAGCCCAGGACGGCGATGGTGCGCCCTCCTCCTTGGAGTGCTCCCTGGTGGGCTGCCGTGTCGATGCCCTCCGCCAGGCCGCTAACAACGGTGAGCCCCTTTCGGGCTAACCCTGCCGCTAGTTCCTTAGCCAAAGCGAGGCTCTGTAAGGTCGCACGTCGCGAGCCGACGATGGCTACAGAGGTGCTGTCTCCCCCCAGCAGTTGACCCAATAGGAAGAGCACTGGTGGCGCATCGGGGAGGGGTTTCAGATTTGCAGGGTACGCTTGATCGTTCATGGTCAGAACGTTTATCCCTTCCTCATCCAAGGAGAGCAGTTCTTCCTCAACCTCCCCCAGCGGCGTAGCAAGGATATCTTCTGCCATCTCCATGGTGATCCTTGGAATCTTTGTCAGTTCATCGACGGAAGCCTCGAAAACCGCGGCTGGGCGTCCAAACCTCTCTATAGCCCGGCGGAAGGTTTTGGGCCCCATGCCCGCTACTATGCTCAAGGCTACCCAGTACACTTTTTCCCTGTACATACCACACTAGGATCCATGTATAGTTTTCGTCAGCACCAGAACTAGGACTTCTTCTGCGCCCGCTATAGTCAACACTCTTGTTGCCTCTTGGAGCGTAGCACCAGAATCGCAGAGATCATCCAAAAGGAGAATTCTTTTGCCCTTGACATCGCCTCTGACCATGAAAGCACTTAAGATGTTCCTTTGCTTTGCGGCAAGGGTTCTTAGTTCTTTCTGGGGGTCGGTGTAGCGCACCTTCTCCAGTGCGTCGCTGAAGAAGGGAAGACCAGCTTCTTGAGCGACGTGTCTTGCCAGGAGAGGGACAGGATCATAATTTCTTCTCTTCCAGGTGGAGGGGATGCAGACGATACCATCCGCATCCCGGAATGGAGCGTTCTTTTTGATGAAGTCGGCCAGTCTTGTACTTAATACCTTAGCCAAGCGCTTCTCTCCGCCGTACTTGTAGCGATAGGTGAGTTCTCCCAACTCGGTCCGCCGTCGCTCATCGCCCTCAAACCGGCTATGAAAATCGAGGGCGAAGCCAAGATGCCACAGGCCTTGGAGGGGCTTCGGGACTGTTGACTCGACTCTCGGCATCTTCTTTGAGCGGGAACCCCTCTTGGTAAGGTCTCCCGTTCCTCGACGCAAAAGTCTATCTAGGAATCGCATATCGCTTCAGTCCCAACTAATACCACCTGGTACTCTCTTCTTGTACCCCCACCACTCGCCCCCTGCACCCGCTTGCGAAAGACGGCGATCGAGGGGCTCCAAACCGCTTTACCTCCTACCTTCTTTCTACGCTCTCTCCACTGATTCGTGTAAGCCCTCCCCATCATCTTTTTCGTTCCTCTGCCGCTTTCATGGCTAGGAAAACCCCTACGACGAGGGCGATGATTCCCACCACTGAGGCACAGGATAAGAATTTGACGGTCGAGAAGAGGAAGCGCCAGGCTGCGGTGTAGAAGAGCATATAGCCCAGGAGGAAGGAGACGGCCACCAGGAGGGTCAGCCTCCTCAGGTCCATCTTGACTTGGAAGTATCTGGTGACCGTGCCCAGGAGTATTAACATGATGAAACCCAGGAGCAAAGGGATTGTTTTGGTCATCGGCGCCTCTCTCTCATTTTCTGCTCATCATCCTCAGCATCTCGATATTCTGAAGTTCTCTGGTTC
>DMLA01000255.1:0-3056 GCA_003453555.1 Chloroflexota bacterium
GGTGACCCCACCCCTTCTCCCGTTATGTGGAGAAAATCTCAAGTGGCAATGACACGGCAGCTTCGTCGGGCGGGATGAGGGACGTTGTCTCGGCGTCAGTCTGAGTTTGGAGACGCCGGATATGGGAAAGGACGACATCGGCCTTGACCTGCATTCCAAGATCAAGGAACCGCCTATACATCTCCTGAAGACGCGAGAGGTCATCCGGGAGGGCACAGAAGCGATCACAGATGAGACACTTAACGTCGCTTTCGCAGTGCAGTTTTGGGTTGCGTCGGCAGTAGCCATGAGGCAGGCGAATCCAATTCACGGCGTCGCTCTCGGCGAAAAGGGTATAGTCCTCCGGCGCAAAGAAACTGGGAACCCAGCTCAGCGGTCCAGCCTGCATCTGCTCAACGGCTTCGTTGAATGCCCGTTCGAGGGTCTGGTCCAAGATCCGAGCATATTCGAGCGTCATAGTCAGAGTCGAATGTCCCATAAGCTTCTGCAGGGCCGATTCTCGCATTCCGTAATTGAGGAGCGCCACGGCAAAGGTGTGCCTGAAGCGATGAGGAGTCAGTCCCTCGATCCCCAATTTGCAGCCCAGCTGGCGGATGATAGCACAGATGTTATCGCCACCCTGCCAAGGTCGCCCGTGGCGTGTGAAGAGATAGCCGTTGACGCGTTCCCAGCCATCTTCCTGCCACGCTTGCAGAGTGGCCAGACATTGAGAGGTGAGGGGAATGATCCGGTCCTTCAGGCCTTTCCCTTCCCGGATGTGAAGCTTCCATTTGCCCTGGATCTGTACCATGTCGGAGACCTTCAAGGCAGCCAGTTCTGCCGCGCGAATACCCGTGTGGAGCAGGGTAATCACAACGGTTCGTTGCTTGAGAGAGGCACCGTTGGTGCAGTATTCGAGCACAGTGCGCAGCTCACGGTCTGCGAGATAGCGTGGCACAGGGTTGGGCTTCCGCGGCATGTCACTCCTACCGAAAGGATTTCGGTCTGGAGATGGATCCAGGCGTTCGTCGAGCACGAAATCGAAGAACGCACGGACTGTTCGATAGAGATCATTGCGGTACGTCGGCGAATAGGCGCCATCCTCTCCCTTGCGCTTCAGGTATCGAGCGTATTCCAGGGCGACAGACCGCGTGACGTTGTCGAGGCGCGAACGATCCGGGTAACGCTCCTGAAGCCAGAGAAAGAAGTTTAGCAAGGCTGCGCGGTGGCTATGAATCGTGGAAGGCTTGTACTTGGCATCGCACCACTGCATGTAGGTGAGGATGGCGCGCCGGATAGGCTCATGGCGTAGCCGAGCGAAGTGCTCCTCGTGACGGAAGATAACTTTGGCCGGCGGAATGATGCCCCAATGGACCAGATAGCGCTCCAGGCGAAAGAGGCGGGCGTTGGGTTGGCCGTCATCACGCCGCCCGGTTTGCCGATACCACGCCTGGTACTCGTCCCTGAAGGTATCAAAATCAGCTCGGGTCAGTTCCTCAAGCGGCTTCCCGACGACTGCCAGAAGCCATATGAGCAGGTTTAGCACGGATCCAACCCCAGAAGATGCATAGCGCAGCTCCTGCTCAGCCCTCTTGAGCCGCTGCCGGTGAGGTGTGAGGGCTCTTCTGTGGTGGCGGCAAAGATTGAAGGGAAGAGTGGTCAGAAGGTAGAGCGTGGGGCGACGATAGCCCCGGAAGAAGAGAAAGACCAGAAAAGCGCTGTATGGGTACCAGGTCGCCTTCTGGCGGTTGTCATACAGGCCGATGATCTCGTCCTCGGTCCACTGCGTAATTGGTTTGCCGATGCGACGCAGCATGACCCCAGGCGCCTCTTGGAGGCGCTGCAGGATGATCGATGCCTTCATATGGTGGGTCTGGCGAAGAAACTGGTGATATTCAGCGATGATGGCTTCGTCCGTCTGAGCAGTGCCACGGCCGAGAATCATCTTTCACCTCTTGAGAATGGCAAATCAAGCCAGGCTGAAGGGTTCAGGGCTGCCTGCGCTTGCTCAAACTCCATCTCCACGAACTCATCGCAGAGATGGAGATAGGGGCTGAGAGACTCGGGACTGCGATGGCCTACCAGCTGGCGGATGGCAGGTTCCGGCATACGCTGTTGGACGAGCTGGGTGATCCCGGTATGACGGAAGAGATGGGCGTGCAGGTGGGGGAGGCCGCTCTTCTTAGCATAGTAGCGGATCATCTTCTGGACGGCATTCACGGTGAGAGGACGACCACGGGCTTTGCCCCTGAAGGCGACGAAGATGCGGTCTACGTCTGGGAAGAGGTTCCTGCGTTCCTCATCCAGGTATCGGTTCAGCGCGGCGAAAGTGAGCTGATCCATGAACACTGTCCTTGCGTTGTTCGCCTTGGTTGGCGGGATACGAATGCTGCGGCGGCCGCACTCGATGTCCTGGAAGCGGATGGTCACGGCTTCGCTGATACGAAGACAGCTAATCCACATCAGCAATACCAGGGCGCGGTCACGCCAGCTGGGCAGCGCAGCAAAGAAGGTCCGAAGATCATCTCCCGATAGGACGCTGGGCACGCGCCGAGCCGCCTTCCGATACAAGCTCCACCTCCGCTGGCGTGATCCTCGCCGGCGTTGGCTGGGGTGAATAGGGTTCTGAGGAAAGGAGGTTGGATCGAGCAAATGGAGTTCGCTAAACAGAGACGAGACAGCAGCAAGACGTCTGTTGATGGTAGCGTCGGAGCAACCAGCTGCGTCCTGTTGTTTCATGAAGGCGAGGCAATCGACCCGGGTGATGGCCTCTGGTGGTTTCGGGATCACCTGGAAGAAAATCTTCAGGTCGTGAGCATAGCTGACCCAGGTGTTGTGTGCCCGGTTCATCCTGACCAGATCCAGAAAGTGGTTGACCAGAGGAGAGTTAGTAGAGACATCGGTTACCCGACCTTTCCCTCGAGCGATGGTAAATCGGACAACCGGCTCGACGGAGCCCTCAAGACTCATCTGCGGACCTCCTTGCTCCAAGTGGGTCACATTCCTCAATCAGTCTGTTCAACTCTACTTCCGCTAACCGCTGACGTCAAGTCGATTCTCCATATAAATAGGGATGA
>DMLA01000255.1:3366-7674 GCA_003453555.1 Chloroflexota bacterium
GATGATGTCAAAATCACCCAAGAGATCGCCAAGGCGGGCGAACTTTTGGGCGTAGAGGTCTTGGATCACTTAGTCATCGGCTCCCAGCGGTACGTCTCCTTGAAGGAGAGAGGGTTAGGTTTCGGCTGAGGCTCTTCGGTATGGCCTTTTTCCACAGTCTGGAGGGGAAAAATGTCCCAGGTCAAGGTTAAATGGGTGCAAGGAAAGCAATTCGTGGGCACGGATAGCACGGGCCACTCCCTGGTGATGTCATCCAGCGAGGAGGGCACTGGCTTAAAGCCCTCGGATCTCTTGCTCCTGGGGTTAGGAGGCTGTACAGGCGTGGATGTCATCTCCATCCTAGAAAAGCAGCACCAAAAAGTGACCGACCTGGAGGTGATGATAACTGGGGAGCAAGACCCAGATCCCCCTTGGACCTTCCGCCGTATCGAGATAGAGTACCTCCTTCGAGGTGAGGGCTTGAAGGAGGAAGCGGTGAGGCGAGCCATTCAACTCTCGGAGGAAAAGTATTGCTCCGTGGGAGCCACCATCTCTGGAGTGGCCGAGATGGCGAGCAGTTTTCAGATCGTGGAAGAGTAAACCTACATTTCACCTCCTTGGTCCTATTGTTTCCACTCAGGTGAGAGCCACCCACATACAGATGGCCTTCTTCGCGGAGTAAAGGCTACAATTAGGGTCGAATTTTGACGGAAAGGCAAAAGTGTGCTATGATTGGATTGACTTCTACCTTCCGGGAACGTGTGGGGGCAAAGGAGGAGCCATGTTAGTGAGCAGGGGTGGAGACTATGCTATCCGAGCCATGGTGGACCTGGCCAGTCGGCCGGGAGAGGAGAGGACTATCACTCAGGGCATCGCCGATCGCCAACAGATCCCTCCCGCCTTCTTGAGCAAGGTGTTGGCCAGCCTCACCCAAGCGGGGCTAGCACGCACTCACCGCGGGGCGGCTGGAGGGGTGGGCTTGGCACGCTCTCCCGAAGGGATCAGCCTCCTGGAGGTGGTGAAGGCGGTGCAGGGACCCATCATCCTCAACGAGTGCACCGATCCCTATCGTACCTGTCCTTTGGAGGATACCTGTGCCGTCAGTCAGGTCTGGCGAGAAGCCCAGAAGAACCTGGAGGAGTTGCTAGGGAGCGCATACCTCTCGCAGTTCGCAAAGGCTGACTGAAAAGGTAGGCTTTGCACAAGCAAGAAGGGTCACCTAGCAACGTGGGTATCTTTATTCCGCATTTTAGAGCCGCGCTTGAGGCGCGGCTCTTTTTTATCGCTCCTCTAGGAGGGCCATCACGGAGGGGTATTCCTCTATCTGAGTGTGGGGTAGGAAGAGGGCGGAGACGAACTCTTGGGTGAAGCGGTTGTCGGCGCTCAACTCCATATAGGTCATCATCTGTGCGATCTCGGCTATTTCCTGCCGAGCCTGGCGGCTCAAAAGAGCCATATAGGCTCCCCTTACCGAGGTGTTACCCAGGAACTTGAACTTTTCCCAAGGCATGTCGGGCAAAAGGCCGATCTGGATCGCTCTCTCCACGTTTAGGTATTGGCCGAAGGCCCCGGCGATCAGAAACTCTTCAACCTCTGATATATCTACATCAAGGCTCTTAGAGAGGACGGTGTAGCCGGCATGGATGGCGGCTTTGGCCCGGATGAGGTTTTCGATATCCACCTGGGTGATGGCTATATCCTGGCCGTGGGCCGTCTCGGTGCCCCAGGCTACCACGTACTCCCACCCATGCTCTCCCTCCCTCACTCTGGGCGTGTCGAGATCCTTGCACACCCGACCTCTTTTATCTACTATCCCGGTGATGAACATCTCGGCTAGAAGGGAGATAAGGGCTGAGCCACAGAGCCCCCGGGGGGCTTCGTTCCCTATGACTCGATAGGTAGGCTCCAAAGTTTGGCCGTTGATCCACACCTCCTCGATGGCCCCCGCAGTGGCCCGCATCCCATGCTCCACTCCTGCCCCCTCGAAGGCTGGGCCCGCTGAACAGGCACAGGAGATGAGCCAATCGCCATCGCCCAGCACTATCTCCCCGTTGGTTCCTATGTCCATGAAAAGAGTCAACTTCTTGCTCTCGCAGAGGCCAGAACTCATCACCCCAGCGGTGATGTCCGCCCCCATGTAGCTCCCCACACCGGGCAGACAATCGATGGTGGCCTCTGGGTTTATATCTATGCCGATCTCCCTCGCTCTAACGGGCAAGGGTTGGTTTGTGGCTGTCACGTAGGGCTCCAGACGGATCGACTCCGGCGGGATGGCTAAAAAGAGGTGGATCATGGTGCTGTTTCCCGCCGCCACCATCTTATATATCTCGTTACCCTTGATTCCTTGCCGCCCACAGACTCTCTTTAGAAGTTTGTTTATGGTCCCCACTACCAACTCTTGAAGTTCACGGAGCCCGTCGTCTTGGCTGGCGTAAATGATGCGGGAGATGATGTCTTCGCCGCGGGCGATCTGGCCGTTGTAGTCGGTGGCCATATCTCGGACTTCGCCGCTCAAGAGGTCAACTAGGTAGACCACGTTGCTGGTGGTCCCGATGTCTACCGCCACTCCCCAGGAGGTAGCCGTCTCATCCCCGGGGAGGATATCGACCAGGCGCGGGGGGCCCTCTAGGCTGGCCCAGGTATCCAGTTCTAAGACCGCCGTCACCTGCCACTCCGCCTCTCGCAGGACGGCTCCCACTTTCCGCAGGACAGGTAGGTCGGCCACTAGGTCTCTGATTCCGTGCTCCTTGGTCAGGGCTCTCTTGAGACGGGAGAAATCATCGGTATTGTCATCCAGGCTGGGGGGCTCCACCGACACAAAATAGTTTCGGATGGCCTGATCCTGATGCCAGTCGTAGGGGAAGAGGAGGGCGATTTTAGCCGCCACCTTGGCGGTGGGGATTCGCCGTTCGATCCTCTCCTGGGGTGGGATGGTGACGACTAGATCGCTCTCGATGACCGTCTGGCAGGCCAAGGCCCAGCCCTCTTCCACCTCCTGGGCGGAGAGGCGAAGGGTGGAGCGGCGGCGGACCTTGCCTTCTTCCACGATGACCGCGCACCGCCCACACCGCCCTTGCCCCCCGCAGGGCATGTTTACCTCTACCCCCGCTTCTAGAGCCGCATCTTGGATGAGGCTTCCGGAAGGGACCTCGACCCGCTTATCCTCAGGCTTGAAGAGAACGGTATATTTGATGGCGCCCTCCTGGGCAAAATAAGGCTCTGGAGCGCCCAGAGTTCACACCAGATTATACACAACTTTTGCCCGCAAGGTCAAACATGGCTTTGACCTACATCCAGCCCTTTGATATACTCGGTCAACTGATGCGGCCTGTGGGGTAGGACGATGGGTGTCGGTTGGAAGCCGAATCTTCGAGCCACGACCTTGGGCAGCCTCCCTCATACCGATGTGGTGAAGGGGACGGCGCTCTCCTTGGCTGCCACGCCGGAGATACCGGCCTGGGTCCAGTTCCCTAGGCTCCACCCCAAAGAGGCGATGATAGTCCAGTTCACGGAGGGGATGGCTGGCCTGCGGGAAGAAGGGGGACGCACCTTCTTCGACACGAAAGTGCCTGGCTTCGAAGAGGAGTTGCTGGGCTTCTACGAGCGGTATCTGGCTTTCCAGGAGGGGGAAGATGAGGCGCTTGAGGCTTTCGCCCTCTCCTCCCAATACGCAGCGGGCTTCCCTGAGTTCTTGCGCCAACTCCCCAAGCACCCTGCCCCTCTGGTGGCGGTGAAAGGGCAGGTTACCGGCCCCTTCACCCTGGGGACTAACCTCACCGACCAGGACCGCCGCCTCTCTTACTACGATGAGAGGCTGCGGGATGTGATAGTGAAGAGCGTGGCTCTGAAGGCGGGCTGGCAGATTCGGGAGTTGAAGCCTTTTTGCCCGCGGGTGATCATCTTCCTAGATGAGCCGGGGCTTCTGGCCTTCGGCTCTTCGACCTTCACGGCTATCAGCCGCCAGGATGTGTTGGGGGATTTGAACCAGGTGGCCAGGGCCATCCATGCTGAGGGGGCCCTGGCGGGGGTGCATTGCGAGGCCAACACCGACTGGTCGCTCTTGATGGAGGCGGACTTGGAGATACTGGACTTCGATGCCTACGACCACTTTCGGGTGATGACCCTTTACCCTGAGGAGTTGGCGGCCTTCTTGGAGAGGGGGGGCATCTTGGGCTGGGGGATAGTGCCCACGCTGGACTTGGAGGCGGCGGCCACCGAGACGGTGGAGAGCCTAGAGGCCAAGTTCGAGGGGCAGGTGGCCGAGTTAGAGAGGCGGGGGCACGAGCGGAAGGCCCTCCTCTCCCAGACGCTCCTCACCCCCAGTTGCGG
>DMLA01000149.1:0-1899 GCA_003453555.1 Chloroflexota bacterium
CTCATCACGCTGGCGGTCCGCTTTTACACCGCCACTGGGTTGCGCATCCTGCCCGTCTACGGATTTGGGTGGGATACCCACCTCATTCTGCCAGCGCTGGTATTGAGCGCTCGTCCCCTGGCCAACATGGTGCGTCTGACCTACAACAGCCTGACCGATATCCTGGACGCCGACTATGTGCGCACGGCGCACGGAAAAGGACTCGGACCCTGGACGGTGCTTTTCCGTCACGTGCTGCGTAACGGAGCCGTGCCCCTGCTGACGACCGTGGGGGTCTCTCTCCGTTTCAGTCTGGCGACATTGCCCATCGTGGAGTACATTTTCACCTGGCCTGGCATCGGGGAGCGCTTGTTGCGAGCGTTGCTAGCCAGCGATACCGTCGTCGTCGTGGGTCTCACTCTGGCCCTGGCGCTCCTCTTCATCCTGGTTGACCTGCTCCTGGAGATCTCATACCGGCTTGTGGACCCCCGTATCGGTGCGGGAGAGGCGGTGACAGCATGAGGGAGCGCACTCTCTGGCAGCGCCTGGTTTACGCTCTGGGCGACCGCTCCCTCATCATCGGTGCGGCCATTGTGGGAGCGCTGGTCATTATCATGATCCTCGGCCCCGAGTTGGCTCCTCACAACCCTTTCCACGTTGACCGCATCCAGACGATCAACGGGCAGATAGGCCGGGCGCCCTTCCCGCCCTCCTCTACCTACTGGCTCGGGACCGACGATCAAGGGCGCGACACTCTATCCCTCCTGCTCTACGGGGCGCGACAGACTCTCACCATGGCGGTGCTAGCGACGGTCGCTCGTATCCTGCTGGGCCTCTTGTTGGGCGCCATCGCCGGGTGGTGGCACGCCAGAGCGGTGGATCGGGCCGTGATGTCGCTGGTCGAGTTCCTAGCCCCCTTCCCCACCCTCATCCTGGCCATCGCGCTAATCCTGGCTATGGGCATCCAGCGGGGTGGGATCTCCTTTATCATCGCCCTCTGTCTTGTCGGGTGGGGTGAGGTAGCGCAGGTGGTCCGCAGCCATGTGTTGGTCATCCGCCACAAGCTCTATGTGGAGGCGGCGCGTGCCCTGGGGCTCAGCGAGCCGGAAATCCTCAGCCGTCATGTGCTGCCTAACCTGCTGCCCACGCTTCTGTCGCTAGCGGCGCTGGAGATGGGCGGAGTGCTCTTGCTTTTGGGTGAACTGGGCTTTCTGAATATCTTCATCGGTGGGGGCACCACTTACATCGAGGAAGCGCGCGGTGTCATCCACTTCTTTGACGTCCCCGACTGGGGCGCGATGTTGGGCACGTCGTGGCGCTACTTTAGCGCTGCTCCCTGGCTCCCGCTGGCTCCGGCCACCGCTTTCTTTCTCTCCATCCTGGGCTTTAACCTCTTCGGCTTTGGGTTCCAAAGGTTTATCGAGCGTGGCCGTTTCCACCCCTCAGGGTGGTCGCTTTTGCGCCTCGCCTTGGTCATCGGGGTGGTCCTCTTTGTCAGCCGGACCATTATGCGCAGCACCGGTCTCGAGGCCCACTACACCAAGATGGCCCAAGAGTTCAACACCAGCCGCGCCCTGGCCGACATCGCTTTTCTGGCCGATCCGGGCCTGGAGGGGCGGCCCACCGGTCCCGGCGGTGGACACGAGGCTGCGGGCTACATTGCAGCCCAGTTCAGGGCACTCAACCTCACACCGATACTGCCCACCGATTCCTACTTTCAGATTTATGATTGGTGTCCGGCACAGCGTGCCCTTCTCCCCCCGGGACAGTTAGGGCAAATCGCCGAGTGTGTCACAGGGGCGGTGAACGTGATTGGTCACATTCCGGGAACTGACGTCAGGAGTACAGGGGATCGCATCCTGGTGGCTGCTTCCTATACGGGACCTCCCCCTTCGCCAGACGGCACCATCTACCCCGGCG
>DMLA01000149.1:2185-3343 GCA_003453555.1 Chloroflexota bacterium
CTCCCCCTTCGCCGGACGGCACCATCTACCCCGGCGCGGACGAAAACGCTAGCGGCGTGGCGGTGATGCTGGAGATCGCGCGCCTCTGGCGGGAACAAGGCTTTGAGCCCAAGAAGACGGTCGTCTTCGCTGCCTTGGACGCGCGCGGCGACGAATACCTGCTCAACCATCCCATCTTTCCACGCCAGCCCTCCGATACCTGGCTCGTGATCGAGATCGAGGGGGTGGGAGCCGGGGAGCAGCGGTTGAGTTCGGAGAGCCTGGGCGGACTGGGCCTCCCTCGCATCTTGGAAGAGAGCGCCAGTCGGATCGGTGTCAAGGTCAACTACCTGGGCGAGGGCAGATTCTTCTTCGGCGCGGACCCTGACCGCCACGTCCTGGCTGACCCAGCCTACTCCGGCCTGCGCATCACCCGGTTGGGCGACGAACTCTCCGGCGGGCCTCTGGATACCCTCGATCATCTGGACTCCGAACTGCTGGACGAGGCGGGCCGGGTGCTGGATCACCTTCTGATGGTCCTCAGTACCCAGTGGTAAAATATCCGCGTGCGGTAGCGCAGGAATCCGCTCCTATTCAACTAATCCCCCGAGGCGGGTCTCAAGTCTAGAATCAAATCAGACCGGTGGCTACCCCTGTCCTCCTGAAGAGGCGAGTTCTTCTCATGCTTATCTATCTAATCCAAGCAGCCCATGAGCGCGGAGGTCAGGTTGGTGTAAACCGTTGCTTAAAAACCCCCTTCGTGGTACAATCTGGCCTGCTTTGCCCCATTTCGCTTCGCCTTTTCAGGAGGGTTCTTGGTAGCCATTGAGGAACAGATCGTCCTCTTATTGGAGAACCTACTCCAATCGATAGGCTGGGCGGGGATAGTGGTAGCCATGGCCATCGAGAGCGCCTGTATCCCCCTCCCCAGCGAGGTGACCATGCCTCTGGCAGGCTGGATGCTCATCCAGGCCCGGGGCCTCTCCTTGTGGCATACCTTCTGGGCAGGCTTCTATGGCGGCCTGGGCTGCACCATCGGCTCCGTGGCTACCTACTGGCTGGGGGCTTTGGGAGGGCGGCCAATACTGGAGAAGTACGGCCGATACGTCCTCATCTCCAAACACGATATAGAGTTAGCCGACCGATGGTTCAACAGATACGGAGAACATACCGCCTTCT
>DMLA01000132.1:0-1160 GCA_003453555.1 Chloroflexota bacterium
CCAAGGGCTGGTAGGGGTCCGTCACCGAAGAGAGGAGAACCTCTCCCGGTTTGGCCCGCTTCAGTTCCCGAGCCAAGACCTGAGGGGCGTTTACCTTCACATCGACAAAAGTGCCCCACTCCTCCCTATGTCCAGTGAACCTCTTCATGAAGACCGAGTAGCAATAGACGCAACCATGTTGACAGCCCACGTAAGGGTTGAGGGCGTAGGTTACCGCGGAGATACCAGACTTGGAGAGGACGGAGCGAGCCTCTATCTCTCGCAGGAGAAATCCAGCCGTCTCAGCCTCCCTCTTCCCTCTCCCCATACCAGCGGTAGACGATCACCGCCCCGATGACCACCAAGATGAGCGGCCACCACCTTAGGATGGAGGAGAGGGACTCCATGGTAAGCCCCAGGACCTCATACACCGCCATCCAGAAGAGAAGGCCCAACCCAGTCAGGATGCCCCCGGGATATAGGGGCCACGGATGTTGCCTTTGGGGCATGGTAAATGTGGGCCAGATGGCCAGAAACCCTAACCCCAAGCCGATAAGGATAAGAGGCCAGTTCTTATCCTCTTGGGGGAGGATGGTCATGGCCGCCAACCCCGCTCCAAGACCAAGAAAGATGAATCCGGGGATATATAACCCCAGGTTATGAGTGATGGCGGCGCTGATCACGAAGATGAACCCCACCAAGGCGAAGATAAACCCCGGCCCCCAGGGGCGTTCCACGAATTGCAAGGCCAGAAACGCCAGCCCCAGAATGATGAGGATCAAACCCGGCAACAGGTTTGTCCTCTCCTTGCCCTCTTCCTTTTTCTCCTCACTCATCTTTACCCCCTTGGACGTTTATGGGCTCCTAGAGCCCAGGTCGAATATATCATAACCTCCCCTCCAAGACAAGCCTTGACAAGGCCTAGAACTCTTGCCAGAATAAGACCATGATAGAGGTCGAGAGGGTGGGAGAGGTGGTCAAGATAAGGATGGCTAACCACCTCTTCGGCCGCCCCCTTTATTATACCGCTGCCTACTGGATGGATGGGCTCCTCATTGATACCGGATGTCCTCGCACTTCCCGGGAACTCTTATCGGTTATCGAGGAGTGGGGGCTGGAGGGGATCGTCAATACCCACAGCCACGAGGACCACATCGGCGGAAACGCCATCTTGCAAGAGA
>DMLA01000132.1:1524-10853 GCA_003453555.1 Chloroflexota bacterium
CCCAAAAGGTTGCGCCTCCAACTCTATCGTCGCCTCATCTGGGGAAGCCCAGCCCCTTCCCGGGGGAGCCCCATCAGTGAGATAGTGACCACCGGGCGCTACTCCTTCCAAGTCATCCCCACCCCCGGTCACAGCGAAGATCACATCTCCTTCTACGAGCCCCGTGAAGGCTGGCTTTTCACCGGCGACGCCTACATCGGGGGGCTAGATAAGGCCTTGCAGGCCGATAGCGACATCTACGCTGTCATTTCTTCGCTGAAGAGACTGAGCGCTTTGCCTGCCAAGCGCCTATTCCAGGGCTCAGGGACGGTGCGGGACGATTCTAAAGAGGCCATCGAGAAAAAAGTAGAATATCTGGAGGAGTTGGGTGAGAGGGCGTGCCAACTTCACAGCCAGGGCTTGCGCCCCAAAGAGATAAGGGATCGCCTCCTGGGAAGGGAACTGCCCATAGCCTACTGGACCCTGGGCCACTTCTCGGGGCTCAACCTGGTGCGCTCGTATCTCAAGGTAAAGAGAGAAGAATAGTCTGGTAGTGTGGAAACTACTGGTTGCTTGTCGGGAGTTAGCACTATAGTTGACGAGTCGGTGTAGAACCAATCCGAGGCCGTCAAACGTAGCGTCGGGCTTTAGCCCGACGAGATAACAGTCGCCACCTGAAAGGCTGGATCAAGTCCGCCGCATACCGCCTAAAGGCTCCATTCCCGGTGCTCGAAGAGGAATCGAGGCTTCAGCCGGTTAAGTTGGTACGGGCAGGGACTAGCCCATCCCCATAATTAGCCTGGCCTGGATTTCCAATCCGGGGCCAGAGTAAGACTTACCCCTCCTGCTGGGCTTTCAACGCCTCTATCAGGGCTGGCACCACCTCGTGGACATCCCCCACGACCCCTACGTCCGCCAGGTCCATTATTGGAGCCCGCTCATCGGTGTTGATTGCCACGATATACTTCGACTCTTTGACGCCCAGATAGTGTTGAATGGCTCCAGAGATGCCACAGGCGATATAGAGATCCGGCTTCACCGTCTTTCCGCCAGCGCCTCCCACCCAATGCTCCTCGCCTATCCACCCCTCATCTACCGCTCCCCGGGAGGCTCCCACGGCCCCGCCCAAGAGTTCGGCCAACTCCCTAAGCATCTCGAACCCCTCTGGGCCTCCCATGCCTCGGCCTCCGGCAACTACCACCCTCGCCTCTTCTAGCCTCGGCCGAGGCACCTCAAGCCCTCCCTCCACTATTTTCACCACAGGTTCAACCCTCTCCACGCTCACCTTTTCCACGCTTCCCGTCCGCCAATCGTCAGGGGGAAAGGGCTCTATGGCCCCTGGACGCAGGGTGGCCATCTGGGGCCGCCCTTCAGGGATGGATGAGGTGACCATCAGCCGATCATCATAGGCCGGGCTGGTCCCCAAAAGGAGCCATTCTGTCAGGTCCATCTCCAGGCGGGTGCAACCAGAGATGAGACCCGTCCCCAAGCGTTGGGCCAGACGGGGGGCCAGGTCCTGTCCCATCTCCGTATCCCCCAGGAGGAGGACCAAGGGGCGTTTAGCCTGGACTAAAGCGGCCAAAATTGCCAAGTAGCCCTCCGTTGAATAGTCGGCCAACGTGGGGTCATCGGCCAGGTAAACAAGATCGGCTCCCCGACGGATCAACTCCTGAGCCTCATCCTCCACCTGGTAGCCCAAAAGGACCACCTCCGCCCGCTCCCCCATCCGGTCGGCTAACTCTCGGGCTGCAGCCACCAACTCCAGGCTAATAGGGCTGAGTCGCCCTTGCCCCACCTCGGCTATGGCCCAGACGTTCATATACTCTTCGGAAGCCATACCACCTCCTCAATTAAAACCCTTCTGCTTCTCGCTCGATGATCTCCCTCAGTTTGGCTCGCCTTCTCCCCCCGCTGAGACGCTCCAACTCCCGGATACCCAGGGGGTCTATCTCCTCTCTCAGAAGCCTTACCTCCTCAGCGGAGGGGGGCGGCGTCTCATGGAGATCTGGCGCCATGGCCAGAGGGAAGCCGGTCTTTTTCTGTATCCGCTCCACGCTCACTCCCGGATGATAGGAAAGGAGCCTCATCCGACCCCCCTCGAAGTCGAAAGTGCCCAGATTTGTCACCAGGTAGCGGGGGCCGGGACTGAGAATGGATAACTCCCCACGCCGCTCCTCCTCCAGTACGCCGACGCCGCTTACGAAGTCGAGCCGCTCCACGAAGACGGCCCGGCTATGACGGGGCACATAAAGGTAAACGTGGGAAGAGTAGTTGGTCACATCGGCGATCCCCCCACACCCCGGCAACCGCAACTTGGGAGCATAATAGTCCCCTAGGACCACGTTATTGAAATTGCCCCTGGGGTCGACCTGCGCCGGTCGGAAGAACTCCTTGGGCTGAAGAGTGAACATGAGGGTTCCGGCCACTTCATCGAAACCGAAAATGTACAATGGTTTCTCTAGATTAGCCTCCTCAGCCCTGGAGATGGAGAGGGGCGCCCAAGAGTTGGTGATGCAGCCCCCGGTAGCCACGCCGAAGATCAGGTCTGGAGCGTGGGTCAACTTGGCCAGGATGTAACCGGCGACCACCAAAGGGGTGGCTATACCTTGAGCCATCAGGTCCCCGTTTTTCGCCTGACGCGATATGCAGGTTACGATCAACTCATCGATAGTGAAATGGTCAGCGGCCCCCAACCTAACCTCCACGCTTTCCATCTAGAAACTGCGCCAGGTACTCCTCGAAATCGCCCCCGGAGCAGGCGTCTACATAATCTAATATCTCCTGGCCAGCCAAGCGATAGTAGGGATAACAAGAGGTGGGGTAAGCGCCTTTGGGAGCCAGGACCACGGCGTCGACCCGGGGACCGAAGATCGCTATCTCCCCTTCTACCTCCTCCACCAGCCTCTCGGTGGTGATGATCGCCCGCTGGGCAGCGAGAGCCATCTCCCTATCCAGGGCCAAATTGCCTTTCAAGATAGCGGTGCCCTGGTGGTCCGACTCCTGGACGTGGATCACCGCCACATCGGGCTTAATGGCCGGGAAGGCGACATACTGCTCCCCGGTGTAGGGACAAGTGATAGTCTTCACATCGGGCCGCACCTTTAGGAGATCTGTTCCCTGCCAGGCGCGGGCTGGCTGGAAGCCTATCCCGCTCAAAGTGGCTCGAAGCCCCAGAGCCAAGGAGACCTCCGTCTCCTCGACTATCTCCAAATCCCTTGCTTTCTTGGTGAACATGGGGGCCAGCCCGAAAACCTCCAGCCCGAAGTAACAGGTGCGAACCCGCTTCACAGAGCCAGCGCCCACCAGGAGATCGCTTTCATACCCCGCCGTGAGGGCCAATAGGGTCAGTCCCTTAACCCCGGAGCGGATCAGTTCCCGGACGAAGGCTACCGGCCGACGGTAGAGGGTCATGCCTCCTAAGGCGATGGTGTCCCCAGGTTGCACCAAGGCTACAGCCTCAGATAGAGTTACAACCTTGTCGCTCATGCTCTCTCCATTATCCTCTCCAACTCCGTCACCTTGGGGATCACAAAATCCACACCCTCCTCTTGCCCATCGCCCACCAGGACGGTCAACATCCCTAGATCCTTCCCAGGCTTCAAATTCCTCGCCAAATCGTCAACAATTAAGCAATCCTGACCATCCGTTTCCAAGGCCTCTATAACCTTGAGGTAAGCCCGCTTATCGGGTTTATTGATCTGCTCCAAGAAATAGATATCGAAGATGTGGTCGAAATGGCGTTCCACACCTAGGGCCCTGAGCACCCGCTGAACGTACTCGCGAGGCGAGTTGGTGAAGACCGCCCTCTCTGCCTCGATGCTACCCAACACCCCCTCCAAAAGAGGGTCAGGTGATAGATATTCCTCCACCGGCAGATCGTGAACATAGACCAGGTAATCATGGACATCTAGATGGTGATGGAGATAGAGGCCTCGGCTAGTAGTACCATAGCGGCGGTAAAACTCCTTTCTCAGTTCCGGGATCTGGGAAGCAGGTATCCCCAGCCGTAGCCGCATATAGTCGTTGATGCGCTGGCTAACAGCCGTCATTAGCCCCGTCTCCTTGGGATAGAGCGTCTCATCCAAGTCGAAAAGTATATGGTTTATCTCCCTACCGTTAACACGCATCATTTCGTAGGTAACTGATCGAGATGACAAGTGTCATTTATGGTTTCTATTAACACCCCATCCCCATCATACTGTAGAATGTGCAAGGAGGCGTTGTCAGCCGCGAATCGGCTCGCCATCCCTATCCCACGGTCCGCCCCTACTCCCAAGGCATCTAGGACGATACATTTCATATTTCCACCATGGCCGACGACGAGCACCGTCTGCTCAGGGTGAGCCTCCACAATCTCTCTTATGGCTGCTTTAGTCCTCTCGAAAAGCGCCAGGTAGGACTCCCCCTCCAATCGCCTCACCCTTAACGGGTCGGCTCGCCACTCCCTGAGATGCTTTGGGTACCCACTCTCCACCTCCTCGAAAGTAAGGCCCGTCCAAACCCCGGTATCTACCTCCCTCAGCGATTCGAGAGCCTTCACTTCCTGGCCAACGGCCTCCGCTATGATCTTTGCCGTCTCGTAGGCACGGGAGAGGTCGCTGGCATAGATAGCCTCGATCCCCTCACCCCTTAGTCGTTCAGCCAAGAGTTTGGCCTGTTTCCTCCCCCGCTCGTTCAAGGGGAGATCGGACTGTCCCTGATACCGCCCTTCCAGGTTCCAATCCGTCTCAGCGTGACGGACGAGAAGCAGACGAGTGGTCATTTTACGGGCATAACCTTGACCACTTTTTGCTCCCTCCGTGAAGCCAAGTAGATGCCCGAAAGGATCATCGCTCCGCCTACTACCTTCAGAAAGGTAGGAACTTCATTAAGTATGAGGTAGGCCAAAATCGTGGCCCCTACCGGCTCCCCCAAGATAGTGACGCTGACAAAAGGGGCCGAAAGGTACCCCAGAGCCCAGTTGAAAGCCGAATGGCCGATCACCTGGGGCACCAGGGCCAAGAGAATGAACATGAGGTAAGTGGTAGATGAGTAGCCGGTGAACCGCTGTCCGGTGAGAAGGCAAAAAAGTACCGTCACAGCCGCGGCCACGGAATAGGTGAGAGAGATGTAGGGCAAAAGCGAGAGCCCCTGTCTGAGCCTTCGACCGGCCAGTAGATAGCCAGTGACCATCACCGCTCCTCCCAGGGCCAGGATGTCTCCCCACAAGGCTCCTCCCCCTAAAGCGAAATCCCCGTAGCCAATGGCCACGCTCCCCACCACGGAGAGAAGTATCCCTCCCAGCATCCCCTTGGTAACTCGATCCATCTCCAGGAGATGGGAGAACAGTCCCACAAAGAGGGGGCTCATGGTGACCAGGATGACGGAACTGGCCACGGTAGTATAACTGAGAGAAGCGATCCATAGACCGAAATGGAGAGCCAGAAATACCCCGGCTATCACGAGATAGAAGAGATCCCTGCGGCTCAAGACCCTCAACTCTTGACCGGACCTGATTAAAGCCACGGGCCCTATAACCAGAGAGGCCAGGCTTAAGCGGTAGGCAGCGATAATAAGAGGTGGCGCCTCCGCCAGCCTGATGAAGATGGAGGCGAAGGAGACGGCTACCACCCCCGCAAAGAGCACCAAAGCGGCCTTCATCTCTGCCTCTCATAGACAACGCGCCCATCGAAGATAGTATATAAAACTTCCGTCTCCAGGATCTCCCTTGGCGGTATCTCAAATATGTCCCGTGACAAGACCACCAGATCGGCCAACTTCCCGGGGGCGATCGACCCCTTCTCCCTCTCCTCCCCTGAGGCGTAGGCCGCCCCTAGGGTGTAGGCGTGCACCGCCTCGGATAGCGTGAGCCTCTCCTCAGGGTACCACCCCCCCTTGGGCTTCCCATCAGCCCTCTGGCGAGTGACCGCGGCATGGATGCCCATAAGCGGATCCAGGTTCTCCACTGGGCAGTCGGAGCCGAAGGCCAAACGAGTGCCAGAGTCGAGAAGAGAACGCCAAGCGTAGGAATATCGTGCCCTCTCCCCCCAATATCTATCGGCCATCACCATATCGGAAGTGGCATGTATAGGCTGCATGGAGGCGATGACGCCCCACTGCTTGAACTTGGGGATATCGTCAGGGTGCAGCAACTGAGCGTGTTCTATGCGGTGACGCAACCCCCCTCTCACCCCCTTGGCGCGCAACTGGGCAAATATATCTAAGACTTTCCGGTTGGCCGCGTCGCCTATGGCATGCACCGCGCAGGCGATCTCCACCTCGTTAGCCCGTCCAACGATATCTTCGAGTTCATCTTGCGAAAGGACGGGAATCCCACAATTCTCTGGCTGGCCGTAGAAAGGCTCCAACATATGGGCCGTCTGCGAGCCTAAACTCCCATCGGCGAACAGTTTGAGATGTCCGAGACGGAGGAAATCGTTGCCGAAACCCGTTTTTAACCCCAGAGTCATAACCTTCTCCAGACTCTCTTGGGGGATCATCATGTAGACCCGCACTCCCAGTTCGCCTTGGGCCAGAAGGGCCTGAAAATCGGCCAAGGCTTCCGAACCCTCACAATCATGGATGCCGGTGAGCCCAAGCTGTTGCGCCTTGCCTATGGCTTCTCTCAGCGCCCCCTGACGAGTTTGGGGAGACGATGGAGGGAGTATCTCTTCTACCAGTTCCAGCGCCCTCTCTTTCAAGATCCCCGTGGGCCCCTGCTCATCCCGCTCGATCTCGCCACCAGGGGGATCGGGCGTCCCTTCATCTATTCTCGCTCGCTCCAAGGCCAAGGAGTTGACCCACATGAGATGGCCATCCTTTCGGGTCAAGGCCACGGGGTTCTCTGGCGCCACATGGTCCAGATCCTCCTTACGAGGAAAGCCCCCCTGCCAAAGGTGATGATCCCAGCCGAAACCGGTGATCCACTCGCCCGGCCCGCTCTTCCGAGCACGCTCCCTCACCAACTCAAGGACTCCCTCCAAGGAGTCGACTTCCTTGAAGTCGAGCCTCTTCAACCCCAGAGCGAAGTCTAAGAAATGGATGTGACAGTCGATGAAGCCGGGCATCACCGCTTTGCCTTCTAAGTCGAGCGCCTCCCAGCCTCCGCCTCTGGCCTGGGCTCTCACCGCTTCGTTGGAGCCCACGGCCAGGATACGGTTCCCCTCGATGGCCACCGCCTGGGCTCGAGGCAGGGTTCTATCCATAGTGTAGATTTTGCCATTAAAAAGGAGCCTAGACATTCATAACCCTCGCCCTCTGAGCCGTTCTAGCAATACACGAACCGCCCGAGCCGCATCCCCGGTTATCCGCTCCCCCTTTCCTCGCTCCTCAGCAGCATAGGTCTCCCGCACCTGGGTTTTACCATCTCTCTCCCTCAAGGCGGCCTGGTCCAGGCCCAAATCTGCCACTGTCCAAGTGGTCACCCCCCGCTCTCGGTAGGCAGATATGATGGCTGGAAGTGCAGGGTAGCGAGGCTTGTTGGCCCCTCCATCGACGGTCAAGAGCGCAGGTAGAGGGGCCTCTAACAGGGCGTAGCCGTCCGACCTTCTGCTTTTGGCCTTGGCTTTCCCATCGGCGATCTCTACTTCTTGAGCCCTGGTTATCTGGGCAACTCCCAAGATTTCCGCTAGCCTGGGGCCCACCTGGCTAGCCCCGTAACCGGCCACCCGATGCCCGATGATAACCAGGTCAAATGCCCCCAATTTGCCGATAGCCCGGCTCAAAACCAGGGCCTCCAGAGACTCGTCTAGAGACTCCCCTGAGATCAGCACCGCCTCGTCAGCCCCCATGGCCAGCGCCTCCCGCAAGGTGTCCTCGCTCTCCGGGAACCCAAAACTCAGGGCTACAACCTTAGCCTTCTGGCTCTCCTTCAGGCGCAACGCCTCCTCTAAACCGTTCTTATCGCTGGGGTTGATAAACTTCTTCGCCCTGCGGGTGTCGAGCGCGCCCCTGGTGCGACTCACCCTTACCGTCTCCGGGGCGAACCTCTCTCTTAAGATAGCGATTATCTTCATTAGTTTTCCCCTCACTCTAAGGCCTAATACGCACCCCTAGTTCTCGGAAGAGATCGGTAGCGATGACGATCCGCTGGATCTCGTTGGTTCCTTCGAAGATCTCGCCGATGCGAGCGTCTCGGTACATCCGCTCCACAAAGTAATCCCGCATATAACCCATGCCGCCGTGGATCTGCACCGCCCTATCTGCTGCCCGGGAGGCCACCTCTGAACCGAAGAGTTTGCACATGTCGGCCAGCCGACGGAACTCCTGCCCCGTATCGGCCATCCAAGCGGTGCGGTAAACCAGGGAACGGAGGGCTTCTATCTCTGTAGCCATGTCGGCTATCATAAACTGGATGGCTTGCTTGTGAGCGATGGGCCTTCCGAACTGCTCCCGATACTTGGCGTATTCCAGGCTCTTCTGGAGAGCCACCTCCGCTCCCCCCAGGGAAGCGGCCCCTAGGCCCATCCGTCCGATATCCAAGGTCTTCATAGCGGTGATGAAACCGGCCCCAAACTGCCCCAGTACGTTATCCACAGGCACTCGGCAATCCTCGAAGACTAACTCCCCCGTGGAAGAGCCGTGGATTCCCATCTTCTCGTCGATGGTGCCGATGGAGAAGCCAGGGAACTCCTTCTCCACGATGAAAGCGGTCACCCCTCCCCGGGCCCCCAGGGCCTTGTCGGTGACGGCAAAGAGGGTGATCACATCAGCGATGGGGCCGTTGGTGATCCAGATCTTACTGCCATTGAGAACAAAGTGATCCCCGTCGCGCACAGCGGACAACTGGATGGAGGCCGCATCGGAACCGGCCCCCGGTTCCGTGAGGGCGAAAGCGGCGATCTTCTCTCCCTTAGCCAGAGGAAGAAGGTACTTCCTCTTCTGCTCCTCCGTCCCGTCAAGATAGATGGCCATGCTCCCGATACCGATATGAGCCCCTAGGAGGGCCGCCACCGAGGTGGAGACTTTCCCTATCTCCTCCATCATGAGGCAGTAGCCTAACTCCCCGGCCCCAGCACCCCCGTACTCCTGGGGGAAGGGGACGCTAAAGAGCCCGAACTCCGCCATCTTCTCAATTAGATCCCGAGGTATCTCCTTCTTCTCCTCTATCTGCGCGCTAAGGGGGACGATCTCAGCCTCTGCGAACTCCCTTATCGCGCGCTGAAGTAGTTGGTGTTCCTTGCTCAATTCGAAATCCATACTTACCTCCTCTGAAGGACAAGGGGAGGCTACCTGGGTTCCAGCGGATTTGCCCCTCCCCTTGAGGAAGGATAGCATCAAAATCTTGGAGTGTCAATAGCCGCCCACGCCAACGGGCAGGGCGGCAACGGCCCATAAGAACGTTAACAGCCCCTTCCATTTTCACTTGGAAG
>DMLA01000223.1 GCA_003453555.1 Chloroflexota bacterium
TTGGCTTTCTATATAGCCTCTGCCGGCTATCGAGCCTTCCGGGCGCGCAACTTCGAGACTTTCCTCTTAGTTGTGGCCTGCTTAGTGGTTTTGGTGGGCCAGGCTCCTTTGGCTCAGTATCTCTGGGAGCAACTGCCCGCCTTGAAGGATTGGGTGCTTGGGGTGCCGGGTACGGCGGGCGCCAGGGGTATACTAATCGGCGTAGCCTTGGGGAGTCTGGCCACCGGCGTGCGAGTTCTAGTGGGGTTTGACCGCCCCTATAGCGAGTAGACCAGATGCTCTATTGCCCTCACTGCGGAACATCGAATCGAGAGGGAAGCAAGTTCTGCAACAATTGTGGGCAGCCCCTGCCCCCCTCTTTAGGACAAAAGTGTTCTCAATGTGGTCATCTCAACCCCCCGGGGGTCTTCTCCTGCGTGAGGTGTAGAGCCTCTCTTTTGGCTCCTTCCGATGAGGGGCTCCCGCCTGAGGAAGCCCCTCCCGAGCCCTCCGAGGAGCCCGAATGGCTCCAGGGACTGGAGGAAGAGGCCCCTTGGGAGCCGGAAGAGGCTCTGGAGGGGATAGAGGAAGAGCCAGAGTGGCTTCGGGAATTGGGTGCTCCAGCCGATGAGGCGAGGGTGGTCGCGGAGGAAGAGGTGCCCCCTGAGGAGAGCGCTCCTTGGCTTGAGGCTTTAGAAGGCTTAGTTAAAGAGGCTCCCCTTGAGCCCCTGGAGAAGGAGGGCTTACTGGCCGGGATCAGGGGGACTTTGAGAGTGGAGCCCATCTTCGCTATCCCCCATCGGATCGGAGAGGTGGCTTTCCCTCCCTTGGCCGGGGCGGACCAAGCGGCCAGATTTAAGGGTGTCGTCAGTCAACCTTTAGCCCCTGTAGCAGTGGAGGAGCGGCCCAGAGCGCGGAGGGACCAGATACTCTCTTGGCTCTTTTACCTGATTTTAGCCGCAGCGGTAGTGGGGGGGATCCTCTTAGGGGGTGGGAGTGTGAACCTCCCCCTCACCCAGGCTACGGCCGATTTCTATAAAACTATTGAGAGCCTGGAAGAGGGCTCGGTGGTGCTTCTCTCCCACGATTACGATCCTGGAACGGCAGCGGAGATCACTCCCCAGGTTAGTGCGATTCTGGATCACCTTATGCGGCGAGGAGCCAAGATCGTGAACTTGAGCCTCACCCCTGAGGGTCAGGCTTTGGCCGATCGCGCCTTAGAAAGCGCGGTTAGTGATTATGAAGGCTATATCCAGGGAAGAGACTACATCAATCTGGGGTACGTGGCAGGGAACGAGGTAGGGGCCCGCTTCATAGCAGAGGGCCTCGGACCTCGCCTCTCTCCTTATCCCCTAGGCGAAGGGGTGGGGGGCCTAGAGGATGTGAATCTGATCGTAGTATTGGCGGGAAGTCAGGAACATCTTCGCCGTTGGGTGGAGCAGGTACAGGCCCCCTACAAAGTGACGATGGTGGCCGGGGTGAGCGCCCAGGTGGACCTGGCGGCTCGTCCTTACTACCGCTCCGGCCAATTAAAGGGGCTTCTCAGTGGGCTGGTGGGAGCGGCGGAGTATGAAAGGGTAAATCAGCATCCTGGGGTAGCCCTCTCTAGGATGCTCCCTCAAGCGGCCGCCCACCTAGTGATCGCCCTTTTCATCCTCTTGGGAAATTTCGCCTATCTGGTAGAGAGGTTAGGGGGGAGGGGATGAGGGAACCTTTAGGCACTTGGGTGGCCGCTCTTCTCACCTTGATGGTTTTCAGTTACCTGGTCTCTGACAACCCTCTATACCGCTTGGCTGAGCATCTCTTCATCGGGTCGGCTCTAGGTTACGCCATCGTGGTATCCATCCAGGATGTGCTACTGCCTCGCCTATTTACCCCCTTGGCCCGGGATCCCGTGGGCTATTGGCACCTTCTCATCCCTCTCCTCTTAGGTCTGCTTCTTCTGACCAAAGGGAGGGTCTCTACCGCTTGGTTGGGGAATACCTCGGTAGGTTTCCTCTTCGGGGTAGGCGCTGCCTTGGCCATCGGAGGGGCTTTGGTCGGTTCCCTCCTCTACCAAGTGCGGGATACTATGCTCCCTCTCCTTCCAGGCAAAGGAGATGGGGGATCGGTGATAGATAACTTGATCCTGGTAGTGGGCACCTTGGGGAGTTTGGCCTACTTCTACTTTACAGCGGGCGGAGAGCGAGAGGCGGCTGGGCTTCGAGGCGGTGCCCTCAGGCTAGGCTCTGTTGTCGGAAAGTGGTTCATCATGATAACCTTGGGGGCTCTCTTTGCCAACGCGGTGATGGCTCGGGTCTCCTTGCTCGTGGGCCGTCTACAGTTCCTCCTCGGCGACTGGTTGGGGATACTCTAAAGATGAGTTTGGAATCGTTTGTCACGGCTGACCTGGGGAGCATCACCACCCGGGTGACCCTCATAGATCAAGTGGCCGGCGAATACCGATTGGTGGCTCACGGGTCGGCTTCCACTACCCTTTCGCCCCCTTGGGAGGATGTAAGCCTGGGGTTTCTCGAGGCGATAGGAAAGATGGAAACCGTTGCCCAGAGGCGGCTTTTGGCCCAGGGAAGGCTCGTCACCCCTGAGGATGGGGATGGAAGTGGAGTGGACGGCTTTGTGGCTACTACCAGCGCCATGGAGCCCCTGCGGTTGGTGGTGGCGGGGATGATGGAGCCTTGGAGCCTGAGGAGCGCTCTCCGTGCTGCCCATTCCACCTACACCCGTGTAGAGGGCACTTTCACCGTCGATGAGTTAAGACTCTCATCTACGGAGGGGATGCTCGACTTCTTAAGACTCCTCAAAGAGGGTAGCCTCGACGCTATCCTTGTCGCCGGAGGGATCGAGGGGGGACCTACTCTCCCCCTGGTGGAAATGGCCAAAGATTTAGCCTTACTTTGCGCCTCAGGAGAGATGCGACCCCGTCTTATCTTCGCTGGAAACGAGGAGGCTCGAGTCCCGGTGGCTGAGATTCTAGAAGGGGTTGTCGACTTGGAGATGGTGAGTAACCTCCTCCCTAGGCTGGGAGAGGAGAGCCTAGCCGGTGCCCGGCAGTCGCTGGAGAACTTGGTAGGAGGGAAGATCGCTCTCATCCCCGGGCTCGAGTCAGTGGAGAGATGGTCCCTGGCGCCTATTCAACCCACCGCCAAGGCTTTGGGCTGGGCGATTCGCTACCTAGCTCAGGAGTACGAATTGAAGGTTTTGGGGGTAGATATAGGTGGGGGCAGTGTAGGCCTCTTCTCCGCCAGCGATGACCGTTATTCTTGCACTTTGACTTCCGATGTGGGATTAGGGTATGGATTGGATAGGCTTCTTGCGGAGAGAGGGGGGGAGCAGATCCTCCGTTGGCTTCCTTTCGACTTGGAGGGAGTGGGGGATCGGATCCTCAACAAAGCGTTTAGGCCGGGGACTCTCCCCCAAGGTAGGGAGGATCTCTTTCTGGAGCAAGCGGTGGCTCGGGAACTTATGGCTTGGGTTTTGGAGCGGACTGGTGAGAAAGCCTTAGCCCCGGTGGATCTGATCGTGGGCACGGGGGGTCTCCTTTCTCACCTTCCCGACCCTAGGCAGGCGGCTCTCATCCTTCTGGACGGATTGCAGCCCACGGGCATCTGCAGTCTGGCCCTTGATGAGTTCTCTCTCTTGCCTCAATTGGGGGCTCTGGCTATGGCGGAGCCTCTGGCAGCGGCACAGGTGCTAGCGAGGAACGCCCTTCTCAACCTGGGGACGGTTATCGCGCCCTTGGGTGTAGCCAAGGAGGGGGAGGTAGCCCTTCGATTCAAGATGGTCTACTCGGAGGGAGGAGCCATCGAGGGTGAGGTATCCTATGGCTCTTTGGAGGTGATACCTTTGCCTTTCGGTCAAAGAGCGACTTTGGAGCTCCGCCCTACCCAGAGTTTCGACGTGGGCTTGGGAAGGAAAGGAAGAGGAGCCACCACCGAGGTAGAAGGTGGAGCGGTGGGCGTCATCATCGACGCTCGAGGGCGACCCCTCTCCCTCCCCCAGGAGAGGGCCGCACAACAGGAAAAGGCGCAGAAGTGGATGTGGGAGGTAGGGTTCTAGCCATGTACTACCCCTCTGCGTTTAAGGTAATACCCTATGGCCGCGCGAGCCTGGAACGGCTTCTGCCTCTCCCGGGGGAGGTTCTGGTGGAGCCGGGACAGAGAGTGGAGCCTATGGATGTGGTGGGCCGGGCTCATATACCGAGTCAGATTCACATCCTCCACATAGCCCAGCGGCTCTCCATAGCGGAGGAGGATCTTCAGAAATATCTCCTCAAAGGGCCTGGAGAGAGGGTGGAGAAGGGAGAGGTGATAGCGATAGTGGGGAGATGGCCTTTCCACCGCCTATATCGGGCTCCGGCGGAGGGGAGGATAGTGAACGAGGCCCATGGGCGTCTGCTCCTAGAGATCTCTCCCTCCACCTATGAACTGAGAGCCCATCTCAAAGGTGTGGTGACCCAGGTGGTCTCCAGTCGTGGGCTAGCGATCGAGACCTCCGGTGCGATTATGGAAGGGGCCTGGGCCATCGGCGGAGATGCCTTTGGTGTCCTGAAGATGTTGGGCGAGGCGCCAGAGGGAAGGTTAGTTCCCGAAGCGATCGATATGGGGTATCATGGTGCGATAGTGGTAGTGGAGAGTTGGGCCACGAGGGAGGGGTTGGGGAAAGCCGAGGAGATAGGGGTGCGGGGGGTGATTCTGGGTAGCCTCCCCTCCTCGCTTCTAGGGTTTGTTTCCTCGCTCTCTTTTCCGGTGATGATAATGGAGGGGTTCGGCGAGATCCCTATCTCCCGACCCCTCTTCTCTCTACTTCAACAACATGCTGGCCGTGAGGCCTGCATGGCCAGCGGTCTCCCCTATGGGGTGAGGCTTCTTCGCCCTCAGGTGATCATCCCCCTCCT
>DMLA01000209.1:0-2538 GCA_003453555.1 Chloroflexota bacterium
TTCTAGACAGGAACCCCCGTCCTACGAGGGAGGAGATCGTTGAGGCTTTAGCCGGTAACCTATGCCGGTGTACCGGCTATACCAAGATAATAGAGGCGGTGGAGGAGGCAGGAGGCTTGCCGGTGGAGGCGAAACCGCCTCTGGTGGAGAAAAGACCTCTCCACACGGTGGGGCTCTCCCTCCCTAGGCCCGATGCCGTGGAGAAGGTGACGGGAAGGGCTGTCTATGGGGCGGATCTCTACTTCGACGATATGCTCTACGCTAAGGTGCTGCGCAGTAGATACCCTCATGCGCGATTGGTCAAAATCGACACTAGTAAGGCCAAAGCCTTGCCTGGTGTGGCAGCCGTCTTGACCGCAGAGGATGTTCCCGGCCAGAAGAACCATGGCCTGGCTCGACCTGACTGGCCGGTCTTAGCCTATGATAAAGTACGTTACTTGGGAGACGCCATCGCCATTGTGGCCGCGGAGAAGGAAGAGATAGCGGAGAAGGCGCTCGAACTGATCGAGGTGGAATATGAGCCCCTTCCCATCGTCTCCTCGCCGGAGGAGGCCCTGGAGCCTGGTGCGCCGCCCATTCATGAGGGGGGGAACATACTAGAGCATATCAAGGTGCGCAAGGGCGATGTGGAGGAGGGTTTTTCCCAGGCGGAGGTCGTGGTGGAGAGCGAGTTTTGGACCCCCTCCGGGGATCACTGCTTCTTGGAGCCCGAGGCGGGAGTGGCTACCATCGATGGGGATGAGATAACCGTCTATGTCGGTTCTCAGATCCCCTTCGCCGATCGATGCCAAATCGCGGCTTCTCTAGCCATCCCTGAGGAGAAGGTGCGGGTCATACAGACTAGGGTAGGGGGGGCCTTTGGTGGCAAGGAGGATATCTCCGTTCAGATCCACGCTGCCCTTTTAGCCCAAGCCACGGGCCGGCCGGTGAAACTGGTCTGGAGCCGCCAGGAATCGATGATCACCCATCCCAAGAGGCATCAGACCAGCATCTGGATGAAGACCGGAGCCACGAGAGAGGGTAAACTGTTGGCGGTGGAGGCTCGTATCCTAGGAGACTCTGGAGCCTACGCCTCATTAGGGCCCTACGTGATGACCCGGGCCGCGACTCATCTGACCGGGCCCTATGAGGTGCCCCATGTGAAGATCGATTGCTACGCCATGTACACTAACAACCCTCCGGCGGGGGCCTATCGGGGCTTTGGCGCTCCCCAGGCCCATTTCGCCGCCGAGAGCCAGATGGATATCCTGGCGCGCAAGTTGGGCCTGGACCCCCTAGAGTTGCGAAGGCAAAACGCCCTACGAGTGGGCTCCGTGACGGCTACGGGGCAGGTTTTGAGGGAGAGTGTGGGGCTAGTGAAGACCATAGATAGGGTGGCCCAGGCTACGGAGGGTTGGGCTGCCTGGGTAGAGGCAGCCCCGGAAGGCAAACGCCGGGGTTGGGGGGTAGCCTGCGCCTACAAGAACGTGGGCCTGGGGGGAAGCGCACCCGATTCGGCGGGGGCAACGGTTGAGGTTCTAGAGGATGGGCGAGTGGAGGTGCGCGCTGGGGCCGCAGAGGTGGGGCAGGGGATAGTTGCTGTCTTGGCTCAGGTGGTGGCTGAGGAACTGGGCCTGCTGCATGAGAAGGTGAAGGTATTGGTGGCAGACACGGCGCTGACCCCCAACGGGGGGGCTACCACCGCCTCTCGCCAGAGTTTTATCACCGGTAATGCGGCCCGACTGGCAGCGCAGGAGGTCAAAAAAACCCTCGCCGGTGTGGTGGGCGAGGCACTGGGCGTTCCGGCCGATAGTCTCATCTTCATGGGGGAACGGATCGAGGCGAAGGACGGCCGGTCTTTGACGCTGTGGGAGGCAGCCCGTCTGGCCAAAGAGAAAGGGAGATCGCTCTCCGCTTCCTCCATATACACTGCCCCTCCAACTGTCAACCTGGGAGAGAAGGGGAACGCCCACTTCGCCTATGGTTACGCCACCCAGGCGGCTCAAGTAGAGGTTGACATAACCACAGGTGAAGTGAAGGTGGTGCGGGTGGTGGCGGCCCACGATGTGGGGAGGGCCATCAACCCCTTGGCTATAGAGGGACAACTGGAAGGAGGGGTCTTGATGGGGCTGGGCTTCGCCTTGATGGAGGATTTCTCCCTGAAAGAAGGAGTGCCCCAGAAGACGACGCTGACTAAATACCGCATCCCTACAGCCAAAGAGGTTCCAGAGATAATACCTATTATCGTGGAGGAAGAGACCTCCGAGGGCCCCTATGGGGCCAAGGGGGTAGGGGAGATCACCTCCATCCCCACCTGCCCAGCGATAATCAACGCCATCTATGATGCTCTAGGGGTACGGATGAGGCGATTGCCGGCTACACCAGAGAGGATTTTAGCTGCTTTGGAGGAGCGCTCCTCAGGGTCATGAAGTCGTTGCCTAGCGTGGGAGATTTCCTGGCTGATAAGGAACGGTGCCGTATATCCAGCCCTCGGAACAGGAGAGCCCTAGAGGAGGTCCTCTCTCGGTTGCCGGACACGGTTTCCCAGACTCTGCTGAA
>DMLA01000209.1:2918-3221 GCA_003453555.1 Chloroflexota bacterium
CTGGGTTTCCCCTCTGGGGTGACCCTTCTCACCCTCAACGAGGCTTTGAAGGAGAGGCCCCTGGGGGAGATCGTAGGCATCATAGCCCATGAGTTGGCCCATCTGGCCCTGGGTCATAGGTTTGTGGCTTGGGAAGGAAAGCGCAAACTACGCCTCAGGGAGGAGTATGAGGCCGATGGCCTGGCTTGCCAGTGGGGCTTTCAGGGGGAGTTGATGGCTGCCTTGGAGGCCCTAACTGGGATGGAGGAAGAAGCGAGGTGGAGAAAGGAAAGAGTATCATGATCAGCGTGGATGAGGCTCGGG
>DMLA01000181.1:0-923 GCA_003453555.1 Chloroflexota bacterium
TTGCCCTTGGATCCTCTCTGGGTTGGACGCTGATGCTTGGTATAGTAAGACCATGGGTACCAGGGAGGAGACTATCGCCCTGGTGAAGGGGCTACTCCCCTTCCTGAGGGACCTTCCCACCCCTCCAGACGATCCGGAGGAGCCGCCGGATCCTGAGGAGGATAGAGAGTGGACCATGACTGTGAGGCGGGAGGTGCGCGCCGGCCTGCGAGGGATCGCTGGCAACTTCCCGCGCGCAGGGATTCGCCTCACCATTACCGACCCCTGGGGGAATTCGGTGGTGGCCACCAGCGGCTCTAAGGCCGAGCACGGCCTTGGGGGTTTCGAAGTGCCGGTATGGGCTAACGGCCTCTATACCCTAAACTTCTTGGATCAACGCTTTCAAGTGATGGTCCAGGGTGATTTCCTCTTTCTCACCTTCACTCAGATCTCTCCAGAGACTCTCCCCCTGGCCCGACTGGCCTCCGATTGGATGGAGCAGGGCGAGGCAGAGGCTCTCTGGAGAAACCTGGAAGGTGACGAAAGGTATGAAGGGCTCTTCCTCCTAGACGAGAAGGGGAGTTGACAACTTAAGATGGAAAGGAGGTTCTTATGATCGCGGCTAGAGAGAATCGGGTCTTCGCCATATCGACCATGGTCCTAGTGGGACTTCTGGTCCTAGGGCTGGTGGGTCTCGGTGGCTTCTTCGGGTTAAGGTGGCTGCGAGGGGGCGAGCCTGCTCCCCTTCCTGCTCCCACCAAGACGCCGCTGGTTCTATCGACCCCCACACCCACGAGGGCATTGGTTCCTACCGCCACTCCCACCTTGGTGGTGGTCGCGGCCACTACGCCCACACCTACTACTAGCCAAGCCACACCTACCGCTATCCCCTCAGGAGGTGGAGAGCTCCCGGCCACCGGCTGGGGAGGCTTTGATTCATTGCT
>DMLA01000181.1:1307-4955 GCA_003453555.1 Chloroflexota bacterium
ATAAAATCGGTCCTACTTTGGAGGGACTAAGTGGCGAGCCTGCATCGCCGACGTCACAGCGTGCCTTGGCTGCGTGGCCTTCTCTGGTGCGCCCTGTTCGTCGCCTTTCTTCTAACCGGCTTTCAGACCGGTTATCGGGTACACACCTATCTAGGCGATCTTTTAGCGGTGGTCAGGATCTCCCCTGGGAGGATCGCCCTTTCCCCACCCTCCACCCTCCTCACCACTGGGAGTCCAGAGGAGGGTCAAGAGGGGCTTCCCCAATGGGGTGGAAAAGGGAGGGTCAATATCCTGGTCTTGGGCACCGACCGAAGGGATAAAGGGGAGAGGGCAGCGCGCACCGATACCATGATGGTAGCCTCCCTTGACCCTGTGGCTAGGAGGGCGGTCGTCCTCTCCATCCCCAGAGATCTCTGGGTGTTCATCCCCGGCTATGGAGAGGGGCGGATCAACACGGCACATTTCTATGGGGAATTGAACGGCGGCCAGGGCCCTGTCCTAGCCAAAGAGACGGTGGAGGCAAATCTAGGGATCCCCATCGATTATTATGTACGCCTCGATTTCGAGGGTTTCAAAGAGATAGTGGACACCCTCGGGGGGGTAACCATCGATGTGGAGGCTCCCATCCGCGATGATATGTTCCCCGATGATAATTATGGCTATAGAACTATCTACATCCCCGCCGGGAGGCAAGAGATGGATGGGGAGATGCTCCTCCAGTATGTGCGCACCCGCCACGGGGGAAACGACTTCGAGAGGATGAGGAGGCAGCAACAAGCGCTTCGAGCCCTGGCTCAGCGAGCCCTTGATTTGAACCTCTTGCCTCACCTCCCGGCGTTGATCAACACCGCTCTTGAGGCCATCTCCACCGATATTCAGCCTCTGGAGATTTTAGCCCTTGCCAACCTGGGGAACCAGATAGGTCTGGATGGCCTAGAGATGAAGGCCATCGATGGATCGTTAACCATCCCCTTCCTGACTCTGGATGGGGCTCAGATCCTTTTGCCCGACAAAGCAGGGATAGAGGCCATGTTGGAAGGACTCTTCGCCCCGTCTATATCTCTAGCCAGCCTGGAGAACAAAGGCGAAGAGGTGAGGATAGTCGTAAGGAACGGCACAGCGCAGGTTGGATTGGCGGAGGGGGTGGCCGATCTCCTCTATCGACGGGGTTACGATGTTCAGAAATACATCGATCTGGATTCGTCCCAGTATGAGGAGACGGTAATAGCCAGCCGTGAGGAGAGTATGGAATGGGCTCGGAACCTAGCAGGCCTTCTAGGCATCGAGCGGGTGCTCCTCACTTCCTTCGAAGGCGAAGATGCGGATATCACCATCCTCTTAGGGCGGGGTTTCGCCCTCCGCTAAGGGTTGGAGCCAGGCTCCGGCGGACCAACCCTCTAACCCCTCATAGGTTAGTTGCCACCAGCGGTAGCCATCCGCTTCTACCGGCCCTCCTATGACCTTGACCAAGGCATCCTCCGGCAGAAGGTAAACTGTGACGAAGGCGAAGCCAGGCCCCTCTCGTAACTGGAGCCTCTCTCCCTTAGTGCCCCTCACTCTCATATAACCCCTCTCAGACCCCTGGGGGATTGGAGTGGCTTCTCCTACGGTGGGTTCAACCGGCGCCCGAAGTGTCGGATCCAATCCGCGTGCCTCAAAATACTCCTCGCCCAAGAGGCCTAGTTGGACACACTTTTTATCGGGATGCCACTCCATGCGTGCTCGCTGAAAATATTGGACGATGAGACCCCTCTCCCAAAATGGCTCGGTGATGGGATAGCCGAAGACCTCCTCCCCTCCTCGAGCCTCGTAATAATCGAGGAAGGCGAAGGAGAGAGCATGGCCTGTTTGGGGGTAGTAGCGGTAGGGAAAGTGATATGTGGGCTCAAACGGCGGGCTCCGGTGCCCCAAGAGTTCGCCCAGGGGAGCCACCTTTACCTCTCCGCTTCCGGACCCCCTTTTCCCAGGGGATCCTGTGAGGAGCAGGCGAGCCCTCTGGAAGTACTGAACTAAGAGGCCATCTTCTTGAAACTCCTCGGTTATAGGGTAGCCGAAGATCTCTTCCCCTCCCTTCCCCTCGAAATAGTCGAGGAATGCCCCTTTCACATAGTGACCAGTCTCCGGGAAGTACCGAAGCCTTCCTTCCTGAGCCGGGCTGAAGGAATCAAGGGTTCCTATCCCCTCCGCCGTAAGGAGGATGAGAACTATAAGTACCGGGAGCCTCTTCATAGACCTTTCCGAGAACACCTCCGAAGGTGATTATACTCCCCCTTCAACAACTGTCAATAACCTCCTTTCAGTAACATTTCCTATTGACTTGACACGGCCCTTGGCCAAAATTTTAAGGTTCGCACTGTTGACAAACAGGCCTTGCTGTGATATAATATGTATGTACTGGCACTTTACTACAGTGCCCAAAATATTGTTGAGCAGCCGTGATCTTCTGACGCACAGTGTCGTGCAAAGGAGCAAGGGAGAGGTGGATAGGCGCTGATCGTTCGCCCTAGAGCAGCGGATGATTGGCGCTTTTTGTCTCGTTGTTACTCTTGCTGCCTTTTGAACTATTTTGTCTGGGAGCAAGGGTTCTCATAACTCAAAGGAGAGAGAAAACGATGAAGAAACTAGCGATTCTGCTGTCAGTGGTGGTGCTGACCCTGGGATTGACGGCCTCAGTTAGCGCCCAGGGATTCACAATATACGTTGACGGAACGCGGGGAGCGGATGACCCCATGTGCGGAGCCAATCCCGGCCCCTCGGCATGTAAAACGATCCAATACGCCATCGACTACAAGGCCGGCGATGGTGACACCATCATCGTGGCGGCGGGGACGTATGCCGAGAACGTGAACGTGGATAAACCTTTAATACTACAGGGTGCTTCCAGGCCCATCATCGATGGCAACCAGACTGGGCCTTGCATTACCATCGCCGCTGACGGGGTTACCATCGATGGCTTTGAACTCACTAACGGCACTACTGCTGGAGTCGCCTCCTGGGGAACAGACAATTCGGTTATCTCCAACAACGTCATCCACGACAATCTGAATGTCCCAGGATATGCGGGCATGGGCATCATGTTCTGGTCGGACAGCGATGACTTCGACAACAACACCATCGAGGGCAACGAAATCTACAACAACGACCGGCAGGGGATTTACATCGGCGGAGAGACCCCTGACTATATCTCCGAAGGAAACACCATCTCAGGAAACACGATCTACAACAATGGCCTCTACACTTATCCCAACGGGCCAGACGCTTCCGCATACGGAATCCAACTCTCCTTCGCCGATAATAACACCATCGAAGAGAACGAAATCTATGACCACGATGATTGGGAGCCCTCCCCCGGTTTTGACTTTGCCCAGGGCATCTACCTGTTCGATTCGAATGAGAATGTTATCACCGGCAACAACCTCCACGATAACAACTATGGTGTCGGTTTGTGGCGTCCTTCTCGAGCCGCCGGAAACAACTACATCAACTTCAACAACATAGCAGGCAATACAGGCTATGGCGTGCGTACCTTTGATGGAGCACCACACGTGGACGCTGAGGACAACTGGTGGGGCAGTGTCAACGGTCCTGAGCACGCCTCCAACACCTTCAACGTGGGCTTCCAAGGGGACGCGGTCAGCGATAACGTGG
>DMLA01000062.1:0-15582 GCA_003453555.1 Chloroflexota bacterium
TGTTCGATCTCGAAAGAACCATCCCCTTGGAACGATACGTCGAAAGTTTCGGGTTGGAGAGAGCGCAAAGGATGCTCTGGGACGGATATGGGATCATCCCCGGGGGACGGTCGGGATACGCGCTTGGCCATCTGGTTGAGAAGCGTCCTGCCTCCGCATTCAGAGGACAGAGTTGCTGGGACGAGATACTGTATGCTCACCATTCCCACTTTGACCTGTATGGAAACTACATCTTCTGGTTCTGTGGTGGATTGGCCGTGGGTGACTGGCATGAGTTGCCCCAAATCCTGAGCCACTTCAGGAGGTGCAACTATCCATAAGTGATAGATCTCCTAGTGATCAGAGGGCCCTTCAGGCTATTGGAGATAGCGAAAGAGGGGTACAGCTACCAGGGGCTAGCCGAAAGTTATACGGGGAAGTGTCACCTCTGCGTCGATGTGACACGACACCTCGCGGCACGCTGAGATCTTCCGGAGTTAAGGCCAAGAGAGTCTTACAGCAATATCTAGAGAGGCAAGGGTAAGGGTTGGTGTATTGCTTCATGAGTAACTGTGATTCGTCCTGAGCCGTAGGACGGAACACGATCCCTACTTTCGGAGTGGCCATCCCCTGGAGCCATTTCGCATTGGAGAGCTCCGAGCCGCCGCGTCCCTGTTATGGCTCCAAAGCGATAGCCGAAATGACCGGATTGAAGGGCGGTACCGAAGGGTGACCAGATCCCAGAGGGGCAGCAACAAAGGCCAGAATGGGCAGACTTGATGGCCCGTGTGTGTCAAATGTACGCAAGAGCCATACCTGGTGACTCGGCGTGATTCTTCCCATCACTGGCGAGAACAAGTGAACTCTATCGTTCGGCTATTCTAATACGCAATAGGCCGAGTTCTGTACCTCTCGGCTCTCCCGTCGATCCGATCACGGTGAGAGGCCAGCCTGTAACTGATGAATAAACGGATAGCTGAAGCTCATAGATTCCGGGGTCTGCGACGTCGGGAGGAATCAAGAGAACGTGCTTGTGTTCGATGACCTGCCCACTACACAACGCCGATGTGGGCAAACCTTTGAATTGCAATTGATCGGTTTCCTGAAGTAAGACTTGGCCTTGGTTTCCCACCAGTCGCGCGACTACCCAGTAGTCCTCGTCGGTCTCGGCAAGCATGCGCCAATAGAGCGTAAGATCGAGCTTCTGCCCAGGGGAGAGAACGACCTGGTCAAGATCGTAAGCAACGAGAGCCAATAGACCTTGAAAATCGAAGAAGACACCCACAAGATGCGGAGGCTTCGTTTGCGACTCGAGGGGGAGGTCTGCGAATCTGTTCTCCCACCAGTTCCCCCCCTCGTATGTACACGGGCAGTCGCTCTCCCGTGGTGAAATCGTACATACCCACTTCCAACTGGCCGGAAGAGCTGGCCATCGTCGTGGTAGGAATCCAAGAAGGTAGGTATCGGCGACGGCGTCTCCGGGTTGCCACTGAGTGGTCGGAAACGATCCGAGGCCTGGAAAGGTGTCCTCCCCGGCCACTACCAGTTCCAGATCATCGAGGTGATGCACAAAGACGCTGTAGTTTCGATCAATAGGACAGGTAGCTTGCCAATAGAGGGTCACCGCTAGCGTGTGCCGCGCCTGTGCGATCGCGGGATCTACCTCGTAGCCCAACAGCTTCATGCAGTCACCAAGGGTGATATCGAGCTGGCGCGGCGCTTTCTCCAGCTCCGCGGCGGAGAGTATGTGGGGCCGAGCATATGCCAGGGCAATATATCGAAAGGGGATCACTAAAGCGATAGTTAGCAGTATCGCTGCAAGCGCATGAGTGAGAAGGGGCAAGCATCGGTCTGGAAAGAATTGTCTCAAACCATAGAATAGTAAGAGAGATAGCCGAGATAGCTGGAAAGAGCAGACGCCCTTGAAAGCCCATCACCTGCCTGTTCCACCACAGCAGGGACACGAACATGATACCAATCCAAAGGGGGAGAATCCCCAAGGGGCCAAGAGACAGATCTCTCTTATTCCTTAGGAATCTGGGTGCGGAGATGGCAAGGCCCAGGAATCCAGTAAGGGACAACAGATCGAAGAACCTGTAAATGATCTCATTGGTCACTATATTGAACCAGCCAAAGACAGCCCAGAAGGACATCTTCAGGCCTTGGCCTTCCCATAACAACCTTCGGAGGGTTAACCTTCTTGCTCTCCTACCTTGCAGGGCGAAGTGCGCATTGAAGCCGGTTGGATCTCCGTAGAGCGAGTAGTTTCTCGCGAACCACCAGCCGCTTATACCTAGAGCCACCAAGCAGATCAAAAGGGCGTGTTGTATGGTGGTCTTCAGAGGAGGGCGATGTCTAGCATGAGCCACACCCGGAACGAACGGTATTAAAAGCCAAAGAGGCAGGGAGTTCAATTTGCTCAGCTGCGCTAGGCCGAGGAGGAAGCCCAGCGCTAAAGCATTTCTACCAGTCGGGCCTCGTGTGATCAAGCGAAGGCAAAAGAGCACTGCCAGCGAACTCAAAGCAATGACTAGGTTGTCGTTATTCACTGTCCCGCTTATGAAGATGAATTGGGGGTTGAGTGCTACAAGCAAAGACGCGCCCAGAGCTATCATCCTATTCTGGGGAGAGACCTCTAAGCCCGTCAAGTAAGCAGCGAGAACCGTGATGGTGCCGAGAAGCGTTGATAGCAGGCGACCCAGATGTACGGCCAAAACCGCTCCATGGTAAGGGAAGCGTTCCTCATCGGAGTGAACGAGGATGTTCTTATTCCCGAGGGCCATGGAATAGCCTAGATTGGCATGGGGATTGCGCTGGAGCAGCTGTTGGGCGTCACTGGTATCGACCAAAGCGGTGACGTGAGCTCCTAGAGAGTAGTAGAGAGGGGGTTGATGACCCTGGCCGGCCCAAGGCTGCTCGGTAGTCGTGTCCGTGATGGCAGGAAGGCTACCAGTGTCGCCCACATATTTGATATAGAAGTAGTGTGCTGGCTCGTCCGGAGCCTCAAAGACCGGGGTGACGATGCCGTAAGAGCCAGCCAGGACCAGGAAGACAACGAGAATTGGGATGATGGGCCGGTGTTCACGAACAAGGCTATAGAAGGGTGAAAGGAACCTTGTCATATGGCTTCCTAGTTTCAGAAGAGAGCATCCGCATTGCTGGACGGTTCGAGGGGTTCTTGGATGAGTCGAGGAAGTCAGGCGTGCTCCAACCAGCCCACGTCTCTAGATCAGTTGGACACCTGGAGACCAGATATGACCAACTGATGAAAAGGCAAGGACCGCCCATCGTTGCCGAACGCCGGCAAGCGCTCAAGCGTATCTAGTGAGTAAAGACCGATGAGGAGGCTATATTCGCCCGAGGGGAGTGAGTCAGGGATGGGGACCGCGTGCTCATCCTCCACCATCTCACCGGGCATCCAAAGAGTAGTTGGATACCCTCCCGAACGTGGTTGGCTATCATGCTGAGCTATAACATTCCCCCGAGCATCTACCACGTGCAAGAACACCGTGTAGTCGCGATCGATAGTCTGAAGTGCCTCCCAATAGAGTGTAATTGGCAAATCGTCTCCGCTATGCAGTTGCAAAGAGAGGCGGTATCCCCGTAGGGAAACGGCATCTCCGAATCTCACATCCACCCTGTTGAAGATTTCTGGTAGCTCTTGTGCGAGGCTGGACACCCTTGTGCGGCCGAAGATTGCCGAATCTCCGATAAGGTTGCCCTTTGCATCAAGAGCGGGTAGATGCTCTAAAGTGGGCTGCGAGAAGGCTGCAACTTTTATCTGAGCAAGAGCTGGTGCGGGAAACTCCTTGGAAACGGCGATGCGATATGTGTCCTGTACAATGTCCCCCACACGCCACAGGCTTGTGGCATAGTTTCCCCGGCCAGGGTACGTGTTGATACCACCATAAGATTCGTAATCAGGGCCAAGTACCTGAACGGCGATAGTGTAATTCTCGTCCATTTCCCGTAGGCAGCGCCAATGTAGGGTCACCGTCAGGGCTTGGCCTGGTTGAAGGGAGTCCTTGTCGGTCTTGTAGCCCACCAGTTCCATGGCCTCGCCGAACCTTACGTGTAGAGGGTGCTCCACCTCTTGGAGGTCGACCTCGTCCAGGAGAGGGGGGCGGGCATAGGCAGGAGCAATATAGCGGAAGGGAGTGATGAGCGCCAGGATGAATAGGGAGAGAGCCATGGTTGCGGCCATAAGCGGCTCAAAGCGTCGGCCCACCAGTTCCGCCCAGGCCAAGAAAAGGAGCAGGCTGACCGCCGATATGGCAGGGAGGATATACCTCCCGGGGAAGAGGTAGAAATGTCCCGAGTGGAGGACGAGGTAAGTAGGGATAGCGATGATGAAGCCAATGGCCAAGATCAACATGAAGAGAAGCATCTTTATCTTGACGGGAGGTCTCCTGACCAGGAGGAGAGCGATACCTACTGCTCCACCCAGGCAGAGGAAGCGATATAGCATATAGACCCATTCTGGAGGAGCTACGTTTCCCCAGCCGAAGGAGGCCCAGAAGGTAACGAAAGAATAGCGCAGGGCGCGAGGCAGAGTATCCCAGTGGAGGCCCCTTATGAAGAGGAGGGGGTTGGTTATGGCTAAGGAGAGGTGGCTTACCCGCTTTGGGTAGCGGGTCAGCACCTGACCGGAAGTGAAAAGGTTGCGCGCAAACCACCATCCAGAGGTAAGAGACACCCCTAGGAGGAAGACAACGCTCCACTTGAGGATGGTGCGGGGCGTTCTTCGCTCTCCTGGCTCCTTGGCTATCCCAACCCCAACCCCTATGAGGGCCAGGGGGACGAGGGCCAAAGCGTTATTCTTGGAGATGAGGGCCAGACCCAGCGAGGAGCCCAGGAGGCAGAGGTCTCTGGTTTTCAATTCACTGAGGACGGTTTTGAGGAGAAGGAATAGAGTGAGGGAGGAGAGGGCGGTGACCAAGATATCGTTATTGACCACACTGCCCATGAAGAGGTATTGGGGCCAGAAGGCATTTAGGGCTGTCGTTCCCAAGGCTATCTCCCGGCGGCGAGGGAAGACTAGGTGAGCGATGAAGTAGGTGAAAAGGAGCCCGCCGGTAGCGATGGCTACGGATACCAGGCGGGCCAGATGGAGGGCCAGAACCGTACCCTGGTAGGGGAAGCCCTCAGCATCGGAATGGATGGCCATGTTTAGCCCCCCCTGGCCGGTTCCGGAAAAGGCATAGGGGTTCACTGTGGGCTGGAGGCCATCACTGGTGTCGATCCAGAAGGTAGCCAAGGCGGTCAAGATATAATAGAGAGGCGGCTGGAACGATTCATCGTTCCGTTCTGCCAACTGGATGCCTGGCGGGGGGAGAGCGTGATAGGTGGCCACATATCTGACATAGGGGTAGTGGCCCCATTCATCATACGCCTCCCAGAGGGGGATAGTTGTACTGTATACCACCCCCAGGCCAAAGTGGGCGAGGAGGATAAGGATCAAGGGCCAGTGGGCCCAAAACGGTTTCCCGAAAGCGGCGCGCTCTAGCGAGAGATACCTCATTTCTCAGATTGCTCCTCTAATCTCCGGAGGGGAGAGGCGATGAGGCTCCAGATGAAACCCAGCCCCCAACAGAGGTGGATGGTTGCAAACACCAAAGGGAGGATAGGGAGGTAACGCCACCCCTTGCGGGAGGCGAGGTATAGCGATGCCATGAAGGAGGCGGCTAGATAGGAAAGGAGTATCAGGAGAAAGAGGTGTCGAAATCCGTAGACCAAGGGGGCCAGAAGCCCGCTGGTGAGCAGGGCCGAAACGAAAAGGGGAGCGACTAGATGACGAGCCATAACAGACCGAGGGTGCTTTCTTATTACTCTCCACTTCCAAAAGCCGTATCGGAAATACTGCTTCGCGAGATCGAGCAAGTTCTCTCTCACGTAGTAGCGGGATCTGATGGCTGGCGTGCAAAGGATCTTTCCGCCGGCAGCCCTTATCCGATAGTTCAATTCATAATCCTGGTTGTGCACCAGTCTCTCATCATAGAGGCCAACCTGATCAAAGATCTCACGGGGGAAAGCACCGAGGAATACGGAGTCTATATATCTCTCCTCTTTAGCATATCGGGATGGAGAACCTTGGCCGAAGGGGAAGGTGATGGCGAAGGCGATGGCTCGCCCCACAAACCCCTCTGCCCTGGCCTGGAGGGGTCCTCCCACATTCTGAGCACCGGTGGCGCGGAGATGAAGAACGCATTGAGCGATATAGTCCCGTTCAATATAAGAGTGACCATCCACCCGCACTATCACCTCTCCCTTGGCGTTTCTGATCGCGATATTCATTGCTGTCGAGCTAGTGCCTTTGGGGTTCTTAAGTAGCCTGATATTGGAGAAACGGTCCCTGAATTGAGCGGCTATCTCTGGGGTGCGATCGGTGGAGAGCCCATCCACCACTAGGACTTCGAAACGGTGGGAGGGGTAGTCTTGCTCGACAATAGCCTCCAGGCAGTTGGCAAAGTGCTTCTCCTCGTTCCGCACAGGCACGATTATGGAGACGAACTCTGTTCCCTCTTCTCCCATTCCTGTCCTATAGTTTCTCGATAAGGCTCCAGTCTGGCTTCTGTAGAGCCTTCCGGCGGCCGTTTTCGCCCAACCTTCGAGCGAATGGGGGATCATTTAGGATCCTCAAGATCGCTTCTATGATCTGGTCCTCATCTTGGGGATCGATGAGCAGCCCCGTAACCCCATCTTCGATGGCATCCTCAGTGCCGCTGCCTTGCCCTCCGATGACTGGTTTTCCACAGGCTCCGGCTTCCAAGAATACGAGTCCATACCCTTCCATATCCCACCTCTCCCTCGCCGATCGGCTGGGCATGATGAAGATGTCACAGGCGGCGTAGAAGAGGGGGAGTTCCTCGCCACGCACTCGACCAGCGAAGACCACCCTTTCACTGACCCCCAATTCTTGGGCCAGTCGCTCCAGCCTTCCGCGCTCCGGCCCATTCCCCACGACCACGTAGATGAGTTCGGGGATCGTGTCGCAGAGCCTCGGCAAGCACTTAATTACCCTATCGACCCCTTTCCTCTCTATCAGACGGGCCACCGTCAAAAGCACCCTTTTCCCCTCTAATAGATACCTTTGGCGGATAGAGGAGCCATCGAGATGGGGGTTGAATGTCTGGGTATCGACCCCAGGGGTGAATATTATCACCCTCTTGAGCCCTGGAGCAACTCTCAAGACCTCCCCTTTCGTCTCTTGGCTATTGGCAGCCACCAGGTCGGCGTTTTCCAAGCCTAGTCGCAAGAGCCCAGTGGCGAGCCGATACCTTTGAGGCCTCAGGATATCGTTTCCATGGGTCCATATTAGGTAAGGGATTCCCCTTACCCTCTTAAAAAGGAGGGCGATGATGGCGAAGGGCAGCGCCTGTCCACACTCCAGAGCGTCGAACCCTTCTTTTTGGTGGATGCGGGCTGCAGCGGAGAGGGGCAGGAGGAACTGAAGGGCTCTTCTCAAGCCGGGGGTTTCTCCTCCTAGGTTGCTCCAGCGGTAGATCTTGAATCGTTGTCTCCTGTCGAACTCCTGGCTCCCCTCCATATAGGGAGCCAAGACCATGATCTTATCTTGAAGGGCCCCTTTGCATCGCTCGAACAGGTGGCTCTGCATCCCCCCTATCGCGGGAGGGAAAGCTAGGGTGATGAGCAACCTCTTTCGCATCTTCAACTTCCCTCAAGAACCTGGCGATAGGTCTCCGCCAACTTCCGTGCCAGCCCCTCGACGGAGAAAGCGCTGACCACCCTAACCCTGCCCCTTTCCCCCATCTTGGCGGCTTCCTCCGGCTTCTCAAGGAGCCAGACGACCTTCTCCGCTAGCCTTTGGGGCTCTTTTGGAGGGACCAACAACCCTGTCTGTCCCTCTATTATCACCTCGGGCACCCCTCCCACTCGGGTGGCCACCACGGCTTTCCCCAAAGCCAGGGCTTCCAAGAGGGCGTTGGGGAGGCCCTCTCTGAGCGACGACAGGACAACCAGGTCGCTGGCCGCCATATATCCAGCCACATCTCTCTGATAACCGAGGAAGGAGACAGCCTCCTTGATCCCCAGGCGGGCTGCCAACCCTTCGAGTTCGGCTCTCAGGGGGCCTTCGCCCAGGATGAGGAACTTGGCCTCTGGATGGATGGTCTGGATGATCTTAGCGCTCTCCAGAAAGTAGCGGTGGCCCTTCTCGGGACTCAGACGCCCCACGATCGCGATGAGGGGCTGGCCCTCAAAATCGACCAGACGCCTTCTCAACCTCTCACCTCTCTCCTCAGTCCCGGAGACGAAGGCGGTCACATCTATCCCATCGTGGAGCGTTATCACTCTCTCCTCCTGAAGCCTGGCGGAGATGAGTTGGCGGCGCAGATCTTCCGATACGGCGATCACTAGGGAGAAGAAGCGGAGGACGATGAGGTCGATATACTTATAGAGCCTAAGAGCCGGCGTGCTATCGGTGTAACCCCGGGCGGAGGCCACCGCCTTGGCCCCAGCGAGCCTCGCAGCAAGGAGGCCGAGTAGGTCGCTCTTATAGTCGTGGGTGTGAAGGAGGTGAAACCTTCCCTCCTTTAGATGACGAGCGATGCGGGATATGGCCTGGGGGGAGAATCTAGCATCGACGCGAACGGTATCGGCCTCTATCCCTTTGTTTCTGGCTTCGGGGATCAAGGGATGAGAGGTCGAAGGAGCACTCCGTCTCCTGTGGAGCAGGAGTAACCCCATTTCGAAGCCCCGCCTTCGTAGAGGCTCCGCCAGTTGAAGGATCTGCCTCTCCGGTCCGGAGATGGTGGCGCTGCTTCGCAGATGGAGCACCTTTATCATAATCACCGCCTAGTCAATCGAGATAACCTAGACTTCTAAGCCTGGCCTCTATCTCTTCCCTCTCCTCTTCCGTATATCGATATGGAGGGGCCTCCATCGGAGAGGGCTTTTGGTATCGTATAGGGGTGGAGGCCACATAGGATGGCTGGAAGATATCAAGGAGCACCTTGCCGTCCATCCCCTCTGGAATAGCTACCTTCATGGCGTAGAGAATGGTAGGGGCCAGGTCGACGATCTTGGCTCCGGCGATAGCCATGCCTTTCTGCACCTTGCTCCCGAAGGCGACAAAGAGACCCTGCTCCCTGTGCATGCCCGAAACGGCATAGGGAGGGATCCCTTCCACGACGGAGGAGACTGATAGCCTACTGGTAGGGAGGTAGGGGTGGGGGCCCAGGGAGAAAAGTATATCGGGCAAAGAATCGAGATATTCCCCCTGGTACAACTCTTCCTTCTTGTAGGCATGAGCGATGATCGGCTCCTGCGTCTCCGGGTCTTTCAATTTCATGAGCTGGCCTATGATGTAGTCCCGTATTTCCTCGTACTCCTCCCCTGATTCACGGAGGTTGATGTAGATCGATTGGCCGGCTAGGTCTTGACAATAGGCTTTGGTCTTGGCCCAATCGATGGGTGGGGAGAAGGTCCCATCTAGCCTCTCCCTTATGGCCGCTCTGACCCTATTGTCTAGTACCTTGATGCGCAAATCGAAGAGATCCACGGCGCGCAGCAGACTGCGCCATAGGTCTGCTCCTCGGCCTAGAACCTTCCTTGTACCTTGGTGCAAAGCGCCTCTGGGGCTTTGGAAGGCGAGCAAGCCCAGATCGGCCAGGAAGCGGTTCACGTGGAAATATTTGTGGGCTGGCCCGAAGCCGTGATCGGAGATGACAAAGAGCGTGGTCTCGTCATCTAATTTCTGTAACCTCTGGCCGACAACACAATCGACTTCCTTATAACACTCTAGAATCAGGTTTTCATATTTTTTCGCTTCCGCCTCGTTGTAGTTGCCGTGGTAAGGGTCCAGGAGGTGCCAGAAATGGTGCTGGATGGGGTCGGGGGCTTGGATGACGTTAATGAAGAGGTCCCACCGGCGCTTCTCGAACAGGTATCGATTGGCCTCTTCCCTCTTCTCTATCCAGTAGATGGCCTTCTTGAGGGAGTGGGCGTTGCGCCCAAAACGAGCATAGGGGTTGACGGCGTACTCCCCTACTTGGGCCTTTAACTCCCCCTTCAGGCTTTTGGGGAATGTGTAATCGGCCTCCTCGCAGGGGGTCATCATGCCAGAGATCAATACGCCGTTCACGGGAGAGGGCGGGTAGGTGAGGGGCAGATTTATGACCGCCACCTTTCGTCCCTCCTCGCTCAAGATCGACCACAAGGTCTCGCCCCTTATCGACCGAGAGCTGACCGGGGTTCTCCTCCTCTTCTGGGAAGGGCCTTCCCAGAAATCTACCACCCCGTGCTTTCCGGGGTTCTTTCCGGTGGCGAAGGAAGCCCATGCCGGGGCAGTATAAGGGGGAAGGATCGATTCCAGCACCCCGTGAACTCCACCCTCGATCAGCCTGGCCAGGTTCGGTAATTCCCCTCTCCTGATGAGAGGCATCAGGAGGTCGAAGGTGGCTCCGTCGAGCCCCAAGACGATAACCCTATGCTTACCTAAAGCCTCTCTCTTTTCCATCAGTCTATCTACTTTGTAATTCCTATAGACCACCTTAACACCTGATAGTGGAGCCCGATCTTCTCTCTCGCCCTTTTCCTCTCCCTTTCACCCCTTGCAAACAGGAATCTGGTCAGGAAGAAGGCCTCCTTGGCCAGGGTGATCAGGAGGATGAGCCATCGATGGAGCCAGGAATGGAGAACCCCATAACCCTTCCTAAAGAAGAGGTTCATGCTTCGCAGCGCCTCCACCCCCAGACCCTCTGGGGAGCCTTTGGTGCTCCCGCCGCCCAGATGGATGATCTCAGCCTCGGCGTAGTAGAAGATCTTCCACCCCGCTCTCTTTATCCGATAGCACCACTCCACATCCTCTCCATAGAGGAAGAAATCCTCGTCCAACGGCCCTACCTCCTCTATCGTCTCCCTGCGCACCATCAGACAGGCCCCGGAGAGGAGATCTACCTCCCGGCTATCGTTATGATCCCAATAGCCCATCAGATAGCGACCGAAGAGCCGGCTTCTGGGGAAGACCTGGGAGATCCTTGCCTGATCGAACAACTCAGTGAGGGGAGTGGGGAAGCATCTGCCTCCACGCAAATCGATGCTCCCCTTGGCGGTCAAGATCTTGGGCCCCAGGGCTCCAACTAACGGCTGGTGGTGGAGGAACCCCACCATCTTGGGCAGGCTCTGCTTCATCACCAAGGTATCGGGGTTGAGGAGGAGGATAAACCGGCCTCGGCTCTGGCCGATGGCCTGATTGGCCGCCCTAGCGAAACCCAGGTTCTCTCCGTTGGCGATGATGATGGCCTCCGGAAACCTCCTTTGGACCATCTCTACGCTTCCATCGGAGGAGGCGTTATCGACGACGAAGAGCTCCATGGTCACCCCTTCTCCATCGGCGAAGAGCGACTTTAAGCAGTCCGCAAGCAGTTCCTTGGCGTTCCAGTTGACGATGATCACCGATAGGTCAGGCTTTTCCACTATAGACTGCCTTTGAAAGCCACGGCCTGCAGGAATTCACCTCGCCCCAGTTTGGCCGCCAGGAAAGAGATGGGCCCTAGGGAGAGGTTTAGAACCCTGCTCCATCTCAGCCCTTTCCCTTTAGGGTTGCCGGTCGCCTCGTTCCAGATGATTTGCAGGCTGCCAGAGAAGCCGCTAGTGGTGGGGAGATGGGTGATCTCCACCTGGGCGAAGCCCGCCTTCTCCAGAAGGGAGCTAAGGGTCCGGGGCGAGAAGTGGAAGAGGTGGCGGGGGAGATCGAGGTGGTACCATCTCTCCCCGAAGAGGCGAGCGGAGAGGCTCTTCACGTTAGGTACCTCTATGAGGAGTTTGCCTCCTTCGCTGAGTACTCTTTTGGCCTCCTCAAGGCTGTGCAGGGGATGGGGTAGATGCTCCAGGACGTGGTTCATCCTGACCAAATCGAAATAGTCCGCTGGGAAGCCAGCCTCCTCTAAGTGGCCGGGAAAGATGTTGAGTCCCAACCTTTCCGCCTCAGCGCAAGCCTTGGCATCGACCTCCACACCGCAGACCTCCCAGCCCAACTCCCGGAGTAGGCGCAGGTAACCTCCGGTGCCGCAGCCTACGTCCAATACTCTCCCTCCTCCTGCATGATCTGGTAGCCCTTGAAGCCGGCCTTGGAAGGGAAAGGCGAGGGCCCTCCTCCATAATTTTCGAGGAAGAGGGGCTGGGTGGCCAGCGGCTGCTTTGTACCCTTCCAAGATCAGGGCCTTAAGCCGGCTTTTCATCTTCTGAGAAAGCCCCGACCTTTGAGGGGCCGGCTGATACGCATAGTAGTCCTCAGGATAGTAGTGGCGCAAACCGTCTCCATGAGGCCGGGGGGTGAGATAGACGAGACCGCACCTCTTGCACCTCACCAGGTTGAAGCAGCGCCGGAGGCCAAACCTCCGCTCTTTGGTCTGAAATATGATCTCCCCTTGATCGGAACCACAGAGTTCGCAGGCGATCGATTCAAAGGCCAAATCTCTCATGACCAAAGCCTTTCCAGCAGATCTCAATCCAACCGTTCGTAGGCCAGGGAGAGTGACTCCTTAGCCAAGGAGAATATCTCCTTATCCAAGGGGTCCAGATAGTTGGCCTTCCAGATGAAAAGAAGGTAACTGGCGAGAAAGAGAAGCCCCTCCAAAGTCAAAACGCCCAAGCCGATCAGACTGCCCTGCCTTTGCAGCCCAGGATAAGAGAGCCAGTTCACTACAAAGAGGGGAAGCGCCAAGAATAGGGAGCCCAACAGCGGTTTCATATACGCCTGGGCCAGAAAGCGGGAGAGAGGGATGGAGAGGAGCCGGTGGAAGGAGGCGATGAAATAAGAGGAGCTGACGATCAGGGAGAGGGGTGTGGCCACCAGTGCTCCTAAGAACCCTATCTTGGCGATGAGGCCTACACTCAGCACCGTATTCATCACCAGAAGGAGGAGGGTATATCTCGTCTCCACCTCCGGCTTCCCTATGCCTCGGGCGATCATCGTTCCCACGCCAGTGAGGAGGTGAACCAAATGGCCCAGGGCCAGAGATTGGATCACCAAAGCCGAGATTTGGTACCCTGGCCCCATCCAGGTTGACATAACCAAGGGAGCAGAGGAGATGAGGAAGGCGGTAATGGGTGCGGATGCGAGGGCCAGGTATTTGGAGGCCCGGTAGTAGAGTTCGCGCAAGGCCTCTATATCCTCTTGCGTGGCCAACTGGGAGGCGGCAGGCATGATGGCGCTGGTCAGGATCCGGGGGAGCACCTTGCCCGTGTATACGATCTTATACCCCAGTTCGTAGAAGGCCACGGGCCTCACCCCTAGAAAATAGCCCAGGAGGAGTTTATCGGCCTGGGAACTGGCCAGTTCCGCTAGCCTGCTGACCTGCACCTTCGAGCCGTAAGACAGGAGTTGGCGCAGGCTCCGCACTTTGAAGAAGGCTGGTCTGAGTTGAAGAGTGGGGAGGAGCCTGAAGGAGACTATGAGGAGGAGCAGGGCGGCCAGAAGGGAAACCGCAGCCTCGTTCAAGATCAACCCCTTTAGACCGTAGCCCAACTGCAGCACCAGGAAGGTACCCCCGATCCTGGGCAGGGAGGTGATTATGACGATGGCGTTGGTGGCTTCCATCCGTTGCAGACCCAAGATGAGGGCCTGGAAGACGCTGAAGGTATTGGAGAGGCAAAGGGTGATGAAGGCCACTCCAAGGACAAAGCGAGCCTCCTCCAAAAGGGCGGAGGGGATCCTCAGTAAGTTCAAGAGGGAACCTCCCCAAAGCCAGAAGGGAACCAAGACCATGATGGCGAGGAAGGTGAAGAAGACGAAGCCGGTGGTTACCACCTCGTTTATAGCCTTCTCCTCTCCCTTGGTCTTATGCTCGGAGATATATTTTACAAAAGCCGCCCCCGTGCCTAGGTCGAGGAGCCCAAAGTAACTCACGATTACCAGGATGAGTGACCAGACCCCAAACCTCTCCACCCCTAGTTTGGAGACCACATAAGGGGTTAACAGGAGGGTTACCAAGAGGGACCAGAAGCGGCCTATAGAGTTAAAGATGGTATTTCTGATCACCTTAATGGAGATGCTCCCCATCAGCATCCATCTCCCTCCTGCGAGCGGAAAGCCAGAGCTACCAACCTTCCAGGGTGAGTACAACCCCTATCGTCTTGAGGAGGATGATCAGATCAAGACCGAACGATCGACGCTTAATATAATAGAGATCGTATTCGAGTTTTGCAAGGGCGTCTCGGAGGGGGTGGGCATAGCCGAGCTTCACCTGGGCCCAGCCGGTGAGGCCGGGCTGAACGGAGTGACGGTTGTCGTAGAAGGGGATTTCCCTCCTCAGTTGAGCCACGAACTCCGGCCGCTCCGGCCGAGGGCCCACCAGGCTCATCTCCCCTCTCAAGACGTTGATCAATTGGGGCAGCTCATCCAGCCGGGTCAAGCGAAGGAACCGTCCGACCCGTGTGACCCGCGTGTCCCCTCTCTCCGTCCATCTGCCTTCCCTTTCAGCGCCAGGGGTCATGGAGCGCAACTTGATGATCTGGAAGATCTTGCCCCCCTTTCCCACCCTCTCCTGGCTGTAAAAAGGGTAGCCTGGGCTATCGAGGAAGATGGCTAGGCCGAGGATGAAAAACAGTGGGATGGTCAAAAGAAGCCCCACTCCAGCCAGCCCGATATCTAGGGCTCGCTTTAGCCAAGCGGACCAGATCGATCTTTTTCTGTTGACCGAATGCTCGGATAGATGGGAATCGTCCTTCTCCAAGAGTACGCGGCCGCTGATCTCCTCGTAGAGGTCGCTCACGACCACGATCTCCACGCTTTCTCCCTCAGACTCCGGGAGGCTCTGGGCAGGAGACGCGGCCAAGATCAACGCCGAGATCGCCCTCTCTCGAATCAGGGAGGGGAGTTCCTCGCTGCCCCCGATGACAGGGAGCCCTTCGATCACTCGCCCTTGCTTGGTGGGGTCGTCATCCACGTAGCCGACCAGGTGGTAGACAGAGGGCACTTGCCCTTGGATGGTTCGAGCGATTGTCCTGCCGGATTGGTTGGCGCCGACGATGAGGGCCTTTCGTTGAAAGAGGGCCAGGCGAGAGAGCCCTACATATAGGGAGCGCCATGAGAAAAGGGGGAAGTAGAATAGGATGAAGAGGAGGGCAACGGAATGGAACAACGAGCCTGCGGAAAAGAGAGGGGGTAGGATGAGAGAGGGAATCAGCGATAGAGTCGTGGCCTCTAGGAGACCAAGCGCGCTCCTTGAAAGGTTGATGGAGGCCTTTGGGTCGTACAGGTCCGCAGCGTGTGCGAGCAAGGGCCAGAGGAGGATGAGGAGAAGCCAGGGCCAGTAGGGGGCGAAAAGGTCAAGAGATGGGCCCTGAGCGTGGCTAAGGGTGTCAAGCCAAAGGGAGAGGGTGAGGGCACCACTTACCAGCATCAGATCTACGGTTGTGAGAAGCCTTTTCCTTTCCTTCAATCCCAGAGTCAACTTAGATTGCGTCATCATTTCAGTAAATAGGATGCAACAAAGGCTTGATAACTCTATTCATGCGCTGATTTGCCCGTCGGGTCAACCTTCTTCGTGCGGGTACAAGACTAGGGGCCTCACGTACAAAGAGGCCCCTCTCTAGTGGAGTATCATCATGGGGTTAGGGAGTGGCTGATACGTATATGGG
>DMLA01000062.1:15962-22169 GCA_003453555.1 Chloroflexota bacterium
CTCACCGTGGTCACGTTGCCATAGAGGTCGACGACGCGCAGCTGGCTGATCCAGGTGTCGTTCAACTGGCTCTGGCCTATGGCCATATCTACCTTACGATCAGGCTGGGCCTTGATCTTCTCGCCGCTATCGGTCCAGAGAACCAATACCTTGCCCGATTCAGTGAAGAAGCGATAGGCCTGGATCCAGGAATTTCCGGTTTCGTCGGGAGCCAATTGATGTTCGAAGCCGGCACCTTCCAGTTGGCTGGTCATGACTCGATAGGCATCGTGGGCTGGGTAGGGCTTGTAGCCGGCGTCTAGGAGCCCATAGTAGGCAGAAGCGCTACCATATTCTCCTAGCGTGAACCAGATGATCGCTTTGATGTCATCAGGCCACATGCTCATCCCCCGCACGAACTCGTGGACCAGGTGGCGGGCTTGCAACTCGTTTTGCCCTGCACTCCGATCGCTAGACAGGCCGATCTCGGAGCAAACTAGTGGCTTGCTCAGCTCGTAGGAGGCCAATTTGTTCTTGATGTATGTGGCCTTCCCAATGATGCCTTGCTGGTAGGGCAGGGTGCCATCCCAAACGTCCCTCTTGAAATCGTATTGATGGAAATTCATCAGGTCGAAGTAAGCACCACCACCGTTGGTCAGCACTTGGTCCAGGAAATTAGTGTTGAAGCAACCCTCGGGGATCGTCTCATAAGCGATGCCGCCGAAAACCACCTGGGCCTCTGGGTCGGAGGCCTTCACGGCGGTGTAGGCACGTTTCAACATAGCGACATACTCCACCGGGTCTGGAATGCCATCATGGTCTAGATCGCCTCCCCAACAGCCGCCCACGAATATACAGCTAGGACTCAGCGATTTGTTATCGGGCTCATTCCAGAATTCCCAGTACTTGACTTCGGGAGACCCGGGACCGTCATTCACCCCATCGCCGTCATACCTCTCGACCAGGGCGCTGACGAAATACTGAAAGCGGTCCAGATCTGTCGGGGGATAGGATTTCATGACCAGAGGGAGGTACGTGGAGAACGGGCCTGGGCTGGGAATCGGGGGCCCAGGGGTGGGTGGCTCGAAGGGGTCAGTGATGGGTCCATCGATGGGTCCGCAATCCTGCCCCGTCTCTTCATGGGCCCAGGCGGGACTTGACCGCACTTCCACGATGGGGGTCAGTCCCTGAGCGGCTAGCCTATTCAGAGCCTCGTCGAATGAGGAGCTCCAGTTGTAGCTCCCTGGCGTGGACTCAATGCTACTCCAGAGGAGTGTTATCCTGGCCCAGTTGGCGCCGGCTTCTTCCGCTCTACTTACAGCAGTATCATTATTCTGCTCGCCTAGCATTTGCACTCCCACGGGCAAGGGGCCAGATTCTGGGTCCGCCCGTGGAGCTGGCCCTGGGCCGGAGTGGGCAACGCCAATGGAGATGACAGCAGCCAACAGGCTCACCAAAAGGGCTGTGTAGACGAGCACCTTTCTTTTCATCTAGCACTCTCGCTTTTTTTGATTATTGAAGAGTTTTGCCTATTTATTATAGTGTGGGAGAGAAGGCATGTGCAATAGGATATTAGTACCGCCGCCTGAGGGAGGAGGTCTTGTCGCAATCGTCTCGCTTCAGCGATAGTAGAAGGGCAAGATGTAGCGAGCCAGACAGAATAGGTTCAGAAAGAGGAAACCGACGCCGTAGCCCAAGGTCAACCTGCGATCGCCAACCTTGGGCCAGAGGCCTTGCGCTGCCATGGCCAACATCAATGCTATGGGCACAACCACCGGCAGAAGGAACCTTCCTTGCGGTGGCCCAATAGGGTATAACTCTACGCTTCGAAGATGACCGAAGAAGATTACCACCAGAGCAAGGGGAAAAGTGAGGAGCAGGAAAATGATACTTCGCCATTGGGAAGCCTCGAGATCTCCCCTTAGGGCATGCCGGACTAGGAAGTGGATCAAACCAAACCCACTGGCTAGTGTGAAGCCGCCCAGGAGCCAGTAGAGGTAGGGATCTGGCCTGACGTTCATCCAGCCGAACCTGGCCCAAAAACTCTCGAAGAGGGTCTGGGCCCAAAAGAAGTAGGTCCGGAAGGCCTCAGCCGTATAGTATCCAGGGTTCAGGATGAAGGTGCCGATATCCTCGGGAATGACGAGATAACGAGGATAGCGAAGGACAAACTGACACGCGCCAGGCATGAACCCGCAGATCTCATCTCGCCAGGTCAGGAGAGCAGCCATGCCAGCCATGCCCAGGATCAGCCCCATGCCTACAGCCGCTAGCTTCCCTGTGGAGAGTGACCGCCATGGCTTCCCCGTCAACCACAAGAGGAGTCCGACCGCAGAAATGGGCAAGGACATGACCGTGATCCTCTTGGTCAGAAACCCGACCACTGTGGCAAACACCACGCCTATGGCCAAGAGCGGTGACAACCCCCGCCGTAGGATCACCACCCACTGGAAGATAAGCAGCGAGACCATCAGCTCGGCCAAGGCATCGCTGTTCACCGAGGCGTTGATGAAGGCGTGCATGGGCAAAAGGGCCACGATGAGGGGGGCGAGACGGCTTAGTGCTTCCTCTTGGGGAAAGATTGCCCGGGCTGTTCCATAGGCTATGGCTACCGAAAGAGCCCCCAGGAGAACGGAGAATACTCTAGCGGCAAGGAGCTGCTGATCTACGCCGGATCTTGAAAGGGGCGAGATGAAGAGAGCAGCAGCAGCGTAGTAAGCAGGGGGGTGATAGAGGGAGTGGGCTATCCAGTCGGGGACGATCTCCTCGAACGATTGTGGCGGGTTGGAGGGATCGTAAGGGTAATAGGCGTACCCAAACTGCCAATAGTTGTGGCGGACCATGGAATCTATGATCTCTCTCATGATCTCTGGGGAGATATCCCGGGAGGAAACGAGTCGACCCTCTTCCAGTATCAGCTTCACATACTCAAAATGCCTCCACTCGTCGGGAGCTTGCCAGGGCGGGACGACAAAAGCCCAGAGCAAGCCTACCGATAACGCCACCCCTAGTAGCGCTAGCCCAACGCGAGTCCTCGAACTCATGCCTTCCAGCCTCTTTCCCTTCTCATGCCCTGTCACCTTCTCGGGGCCTGTATTGGCGATATGATGAGAAGCCTGTTATTCACCTGCTGAGACGGTCGCGCAGGGTCAAGTATAAATGCCTGACAATACCCGCTAGGAAACCTGCGGTCAAGGCGAAGGCCCTCACCAGAAGCAAGGGCAGAGCCACAAGCCCCACCTGGGGATCTTTCTTGAAACATCTGGCCAAGAAGGGCAAGGAGGAAAGGAGAAAAAGGACCAGCGATGCGCTAAGCCCCCAGATGGCTAGCCTTGGCAAAAGGGGGAAGGCGAGGAGCAGAGCAATAGAAACTGTGGCCAGTATGCACTGCAACTTGAGGGACTGGGGCGTGTGGGAGTCGGCTATCATTTTCTCCGGGCTCTTGCGATACATCAAAACTCGCCAGAAGCCGACGTAGAACTTACGTCGAAGATAGCCGCCCAGAGTGCCCACGTGACGGTGATAAACGACCGCCTCAGGGACGAATACGAGTTTGTACCCCCGCCTGGAAAGCCTGTACGAGAGATCGACATCTTCCCCTGAAGCCCTGGGAAAAGCGGAGTCGAAGCCCCCCTCCCGTAATAGGATTTCTTTCCTGTAGGCAGCGGAATAGGTGTCCACGAAATCAATGCAGCGCTCTCTCTTCATCTTGTCATACTTATCTTCGTACTCCAGTTGCACAAAGCGAGCTATCAGGGCCTTTTGCCTGGTAGCGTAGATCCCTTTGGCTCCCGTAACTTCTGGATCTTCCAGGGCCCTCATCAGCGCCTCCACCCAGTGCGGAGAGGGTTCGCAGTCGGCATCGGTGAAGAGGATGATATCGCCTTGGCTTTCCCTTACCCCCAGATTACGCGCCACGGCAGGACCCTTGTGGGGCTGGCTCAAAAGCCTGGCCCCGAAAGATGCCACCCTCTGGCGGGTAGCGTCCCGGGAACCATCATCCACCACCAGGATTTCGTATTTTTCCCGAGCCAGCGATTGATCGGCCAAGGCCCCCAAGCAGTGGGCCAGTGTCGATCCGGCGTTGTAGACAGGGATCACTACCGAGGCGATTACTGCGCTTTCTCCCACCCCACCTCCTCGGTTGGTTGCAGAGGGCCCTCCCGCTCCGCCAATCGAAAGAGCTGATAGCCGGCCTTCCACGTGAAAAAGCCGCCCAGCACCATCATGGGCAGGAATACGACCAGGTGAAGCACTACGCTGTAGGCCAAAGCCCTCCCGCCCTCTATTCCGATGGCGGTGAGCGTAAAATAGCCCAGATAGTGGAATACCCCCACCCGCCCTGGCGAGGTGGGTATCGCCGCTCCAACCTGGAGCACCACCAAGAGAAGCAGGGAACTCCACCAGGGTGCAACGATCCCCATACTGGAGAGAACCAGCCAGTTAGTAGAGGCAGCCACGGCCCAGATCGCTGCTGACAACCCCAGTGACCAAGCGACCACCCTCCAAGAGCCCAAAGAATCTACCCCTTCCAGGGCCACCATCACTTTCTGAATAAGGCTTTTGACAAAAGAGGAGGGGATGAAGATGCTCAGTCTATGCAACCAGCCTGTTACCCGTTCACGATTCCGAGCGATGAGAATAAGAGCGATGGAGAGGGCAGCCAAAAGAACAGCCGCTGCCAGTTTCGAACGACTCAGCCAGGTGGGAAGAGAGATCACTGCCAACAGAAAAGCGAGAGAAACGAGGAGCATGATAGCCTCAAGGGTTTTCTCCACCACGATAGTGGCCAGAACCGAGGCCTTGCTCCGTTCTTCCAACTCACCCACTAGGTAGGCCCTGGCTAGTTCGCCCACCCTTGCTGGCAAGGCCGCGTTTAGCGCCATTCCCACCAACAAGACGCGGAAGAGTTGCCAGAAGGCCAGATCGGCCTCCCGAGGGTGGAAAAGCCACTTCCAGCGATAAGCCTTCCCGGCAAGGGTGAAGAGGACGGAAAGAAGAGCGAGCAGCAACCAGGCCGGTTGAGTTCCTCGAACGGCCTTCATCACCTGCTCCATATCCACATCGCGAAAGGCGATCAGAAGCAAGAGCAGACCTAAAAGGGAACCCAGGGCCAGACGAATGCCCATCGATACCCTCTGGCCCATCTCACTAACCTCGCCTATCCCGGGCGGGGGTGGGCGATGGAGCCGACCTCGCCTGAAGGTTGTAGAGGGCGGCCATCAGGCCCAGCATAATCCAGAAGATAAAGCCTGGCTTGGCTCCGAGGGTTATGGCATCGGTGAGCCCATAAACCTGGTGGGCGAGCATGCCCGAGAAAAGGCCTGCGCTCAGCAGACGAGTAGAACGACTCCGGCTACCCTGGTAGACCCGCCAAGCGCAGAGACAGAAAGTGATGAGCAGCGCTAGGTAAGCTACGAGACCGGGGATGCCTAGATCTATCGCTACTTGCAAAAAATTGTTGTGGGCGTGGGGTACCTTGGCGTCAGGGCCGAGTAGGAAATATGGATACATAACATCCCCCACATAGGGGAACATATTGAGCCCGATTCCGGTGTAGGGGAAGTCTTGGATCATATACAAGGCTCGCTGCCAGACCTCAAACCTGCCGGCGGCAGTGCCCGTCACGTCCAGCATCAGTATCGAGTCGAGAAAACTCTCCGCCCCGACCGACCAGACTCGGGACAAGGCGATCGCTGCTAGCGAGGGAAAGGAGAGCCAAAACCAGCGGTTGCGGGAGATGGCCAACACGATCAGGCCGGTGACTACGCCTACATAGGCACTTCTGGACTGCGTGAGGATGAACACCCCAGCCGTGAGAGCGAAGCAAAGAGTCGCCAGAAAAAAGGAGGTCTTGCGAGACAGGAGCAGTCTTATCCACGCCTTTCGCCAGACTTTCCACCCTGCACCCTCCACAACGGGGGTAGCCCTCAGAACGATCCCAGGGTTGAAGCCCCAGACTACCAGACAGGTGGCCAAGGAGAGGGGCAGCACGAGGGCTAATGCACCGCCCACCTCGTTGGGGTGAAACCCACCGCCGGGCGAACTGGTGACGTTGTGGATCAGTCGTGGCAACCGCTCATATATCGGGCCCAGGGGGAGAACCTTGTGCGCGATCCAATCGGTGCCCACCAATGACAAGCAGGAGATCCCGACACCAATCGTGACAAGCAGTGCGGCCCAACCCCAGACTCCTCTGGCGCTCTGGGCGCTATTCACTACGCCATA
>DMLA01000059.1:0-6180 GCA_003453555.1 Chloroflexota bacterium
CAGTGGGCGGGTCTGATGAGGGGCGATGAATCCTATGCCGGCTGCCGCAACTTCTACAACCTGGAGGAGGCGATCCACTCTATATTCGGCTTCCCTTATTTTGTTCCCACTCATCAGGGAAGGGCGGCGGAGAATATCCTTTTTGGCCTCCTGGTGGAGCGAGGCCAGTTTGTGCCCAACAATATGCATTTCGACACCACCCAGGCCAACATAAAGGCCCGCGGGGGAAGGCCGGTCGATCTGGTCACCGACGAAGGACTAAATCCCCAAGGCTATCATCCCTTCAAAGGGAATATCGATATCGCCAAGCTGAAGGCCTTCATTGATGAGGTGGGGGCTGAAAACATCCCTCTAGGGATGCTCACCATTACCAATAACGCCGGTGGGGGGCAACCGGTCTCCTTGGAGAATATCCGCCAGACGAAGGAGACGTTGGCCGAGCATGGTATCCCCCTCTTCATCGACGCCTGTCGGTATGCGGAGAACGCATACTTCATCAAGAAACGAGAAGCGGGGTATGAAAATAGAACGGTTTTGGAGATAGCGAAAGAGATATTTTCCTATGCCGATGGCTGTTACATGAGCGCTAAGAAAGACGCCTTGGTGAATATCGGGGGCTTCCTGGCCATGAACGATGAGGATCTCTACCAGCGGGTTTGCACGGAACTGATCCTCAAAGAGGGGTATCCCACCTATGGGGGGCTAGCGGGGAGAGACCTAGAAGCGATAGCCATCGGCCTGTGGGAGGGGCTCAACGAGGAGTACCTAACCTATCGGATCGGCCAAACCCAATATTTGGGGGACCGGTTGCGAGAGAGCGGGGTTCCCATCTTCGAGCCTGTGGGGGGGCATGCGGTCTACATAGATGTCAAGCGGTTCCTGCCCCATATCCCTCAGAGCCAATTCCCGGGGCAGGCTGTGGTGGCCCAGTTATATCTGGAAGGGGGCATCAGAGCGGTGGAGTTAGGGAGCGTCGCCTTCGCTCGCAAGGATGAGGCCACGGGGGAGACAATCTATCCAAAACTGGAGTTGGTGCGCTTGGCCCTTCCTCGGCGGGTGTACACCCAAAGCCACCTGGACTATGTGGTGGAGGCCATAGCCCGACTCTATCGAGAGCGGGAGAAGATAAGGGGCTTAAGGATAGTTTACGAAGCACCTCGCCTTCGCCATTTCACGGCTCGGTTCGAGGTGCTTTGAATAACTCCTGGGCGTAGGCGAAGAGGGCGGGGGTGCCACCGGTATGCCAGAAGATGACCACTTCGTTTGATCGAAAGGTACCTCGTCGGATGAGATCTATGAGGCCGGCCATAGCCCTTCCGGTGTAAACCGGATCCAGCAAGATGCCCTCCGTTTGGGCCAGCAGATTGATGGCCTCTTTCTCCGGCGGCCCTAAGACGCCGTAACCCCCTCCCAGATAGTCATCGTAAACTATGAAATCGTCCCTACCGAGGGAAAGGTCGAACCCCCAGCGGGCAGCCGTGGCTTGAGCCAGGCTCACCAGATTGTTCCACAGTTCCTCTCTAGGCAGATCCACGCTTATACCTATGATCTTCCCCTCATACCCGTAGATCTTGGCCCCCAACACCAGCCCCACCTGCGTCCCTCCGGAACTGGTGGCTACCACTAGGTGGTCGGCCACCAGACCGCTTTCTTCTAGTTGATCTAAGAGTTCCCTCATGGCTTGGATATAACCTAATACCCCTACCTCGTTTGAGCCACCGTAGGGGACGAGATAGGGCCTCTGCCCCGCTTGCTTCAGTTCTTCTAATATTCCGGCTATCCGTTCAGGGGGTATTCGTCGTTGGGGGCCCATCCACCGCACCTCAGCGCCCAGCAGGTCGTCGAGGAGGAGGTTGCCGTTACGGAGCGGGGGTTCTTCCCCCCTGAGGAGAAGAAGGGCTTTCAGCCCCAATCTAGCGGCTGCGGCGGCTGTTTGGCGGGCATGGTTCGATTGAGCGGCGCCCAAGGTAACTATGGTATCGGCCCCCTGGGCCAGGGCGTCAGCCATAAGGTACTCTAGTTTGCGGGCTTTGTTTCCCCCCGTGGCCAGGCCGGTCTGGTCATCTCTCTTGATGAGAAGGCGCGGCCCTTTGAGCCTCTGCGTTAAATTCGGCATCTCTTCTAAGGGGGTGGGCAGATGGGCCAGCCTTAGGCGCGGGAACTCCTCTCTCAACATAGGGCACACCTCTTCTTATGGAAAGAGCGGCAACTGCGCCTCTGCGCTCTCTATGGGGGGTAGGAGCCCCACGATCTTCTTCAGGTCGTGGCGGTCCACCTCCTCTTGGGCGGCCACCGACCGCAGGTGGCCGAATTTTATGAAATCCCAATCGCTTTCTGTCAGACGCTTTCGGATGAGGGGGGAGCTTTCCAGCCTGAGTCGTAGGAGAGAGGCCCGCTCATCGGGGATGAGGATTAGATGGCGAGCCTTGGGTCCCTCCTCCACCCAGCGGCAGAGATCCCGTAGCGATACCTTCTGGCGGATGAGAAAGAGATAAGAAGTTTCCCCCTCCTGCCAGGCCACATCGGCGTGGCGGGGCAACCTCGCACCAGCCCAGGCTTGGAACCCCAAGTGCTCTCCTAGGCGAAGGAGGAGAGCGATCATCTCCTCTCGCACCGCCTCTGGGAGGCGGAGCCGCCAAGCCTCGGGGCTCCCCTGGCCATAGGAATGGAGAACCTCCTCCACCAGCCCCGGATCAGGGGTTAGGAGCCCCGGAAAGAGGGAGTAGACCTCCTCTCTCACTTTTTGGAACCCTTTTACCTCTTGGAGTAGTTGACAAGTTACCTTCTCCACCCGGTCGCCGAGGGGGGAGGGAGGAGGCGCCTCTTTTAGCCACCAGAGGGAAGAGTTCCAATCTGCTTTCTCATCCTCCCTGATCTCCCCCCTCTCGTCCAACGGGATGAATTCCTCCAGGCTCTCCTTCAGAGTCTCTTCCATCTGCTCCGCGGCGAATTGAGCGAGAGATACCCCTTCTAGGAGTGTTGCCTGGCGCAGGAGGTCCTCTTCGCTCCATCGTTTAAGGATGGCAGCGTGGAGCCACTCGAAGAGCAAGGGGTCGCCGCGCTCTCGGAGGAGTTTCCGGCAGGCCTCTAAAGCAGACCGTCGCATCCGGGAAGCGAGGCGAGGGGCAGAAGGGGGCTTCTTTGGGGGTCGATTCTTCACCAAGGAGAGGCGATAACTGCTTGCCCTCTCTTTTCGCAAGAGAACGCTCGTGCTCGGTTCGCAGGGTTGGAGGAAGAGCCCTTCCAACTGCAGACCCACCTCTGCTCCCGCCAGGACGAGGCGCTCGGCTTGGCGGAGGCCGCCACGCTCCAAAATGAAGACTATCCTCCCCTCGGGGCGCAAGAGGCGCGTTAGAGCCCGCATGGCGGCCGCGGTGCCCCTCTGGTACCATGACCAGTCCAAGGACCGAGGTCGCAAGAATGGCTTAAAGACGGCCGTCTCCTCCTTGCCCAGGAGCCAGCCGGTCCAGAGATAAGATAGGGCCCAGAAGGGACGATCGAGGGGTGGGGGAGCCGTTATGACCAACTCTAGGCTCTCTCGCTCCAAACTCGAAGCCAAGCCCCGAATAGACCGCTTGACTATGGCCTCAGTAGGGGGCGGAACGTTACCTGAGAGTCTGGATTTCGAGGAGAGGGCGCGCAGTTGAAGGTAAGCCTCCTCAAAAGCGTGCCAGACGTTTCGCTCTCTGAAACTCCGCGGGGGCCGAAGTCGGGCTCGGCCTTCCCCCTCCAGTTTACGGCAGGTATCAAGGCAGATGAGGAGTATCAGTTGTAGCGTCTCCAAGATGGGGGAGCCGGAGAAGAGGGCCTCCACTTTCATAGAGAGGTTCACCAGGGCGTATAGGTTGCGGGGGGTATAGAGTTCCAGGAGGCTTTGGGCCAGCTCCCGCCCCTCCTCGCCGGGGGAGGCTAGGCGATCTAGAAGATACCAATAGTGGACGCCTCGTTCCTCTATCTTGGCCAAGGTCTCCAGGTCGGATTCATCTACGGGAAAGTCGCCTTGGGCTTCGCAATGGGGACACCGATACCCTTTCTCTACCGGCAACCCCCGTTCCCTATCCCAGGCAAAGTGGTCAGCCACCACGGGGTTTCGGCAGCGGTGACAGGATGTGGCGTAGAGTTGGGTGATGTGCTCTCGCAGAGAGGCCCCCAGTTTTGGAGCGTCGCCGAGGCGGGTGGTGGCGGCATCGATCTCCTCCGGTGGAGGGAGCCTGAGGGTAGCCCGCGCGATGAGCACGTTGAGGGGGCTGAAGTGAGCGGCGAGGGCTGATCTCCCCTTTCGGACCGCTTCCTCTATCACTACCGCCGTCTGGCAGAAGGGGTCTAAGACCATCCCCCCAGGGTGGGAATAGGCCTCGATGTATCGGGAGACCACGTTTCCTGGCATGGGGTCCAGGTACCGCTCTAGAGGGATCTCTTCCTCTCTTCCCTGGCTGGGGATGAAGTGGTCGATCATAGCCCCGCTCCTTGTTTTCAGTATATCACGAGAGGCCCCTTTCAGCCACCTCTGGGTGATGATAAGCGGCTGCCACCTTGACATCCGGCCCTTCGCCCCCTAGAATACCCCAAACAGGTAAAAGGGGGATGGAGTGGGAAGTGCCATCACTATCCTAGCGGGCCTGGTCATCGCGGTGCTTATAGTGACTTGGCTCTTCGGGCTGATCAAGAAGATCGGCGGTTGCCTCATCCACCTTCTCCTCTTAGGGGCGGGTTTGGTTCTCCTGGCTTATATAATTTCCGCGTTTCTCAGGCAAGGCTTTTAGATAAAGAGAGCATCCCAAACGGTTCTCTTCTTCTCCTCTTCAAGACTGGCGTCTAAGGCTATCCGATACCCTTGAAAAAGGGGGATAAGTTCTTTGGCCATCGATGGTTTCTCCCTAACCGGTTAAAACTTGACCGATTGTAGGATAGGGAGCACGAAGACATAGTATGAATGCATTTTCTTTCCCACTATGCTAAGCCAGGACGTGGTTTTCAACACTCTGGCTGCTCCCTCTTTGACTTTGGCTTTGACAGCGACTAGAATGGATATGAGAGGTTCGGTTGTTCAGGAAGTGAGGCGATGGGCAAGAAACTGGTTCTTGTCGATGGGCACGCTTTAGCCTATCGAGCCTTCTTCGCTCTCCCCATAGATGCTTTCTCCACCTCCCGAGGGGAGTTGACTAATGCGGTGTACGGCTTCGCCCTGATGCTTCTTCGGGCTTTGGAGCAAGAGAAGCCTGACTACATCGCTGTGGCCTTCGATGCGGGGAAGGAAACCTTTAGGCACCAAGAGTTCAAGGAGTATAAGGCTCAGCGGGCTCGTATGCCCGAGGAGATGCGGGATCAGATGGCTCGCATAGTAGAGGTGATCGAGGCTCTAGGCATCCCCATCTTCGAGGTGGAGGGGTACGAGGCCGACGACCTCATCGGCACCCTCTCTAAGCAGGCCCAGGAGTTGGGGGTGGAGACCCTCATCCTCACCGGCGATTACGATGCCTTTCAGTTGGTATCTCCCAAGGTGAAGGTGTTGACCACCGGGGGCCACCGACAACCTTTCTCCGAGGCCAGGCTCTTTGATGAGAAAACCCTGGAGGAGAAGTACGACTTTCGACCCTCTCTGCTGGTGGATTACAAGGCTCTGGTGGGAGACGCTTCGGATAACATACCCGGAGTTCCAGGCATAGGGCCTAAGTACGCCACCGATCTCATCAAACGGTACGGCACCATCGAGGAGATCTATGAGCATCTGGAGGAGATCGAACCAGCCAGGGTCAGAAAGGCCCTCGCTGAGCACAAGGAAGAGGCTTTTTTGAGTAAGCGATTGGCTACTATCGTCACCGAGGTTCCCATCACCCTGGATCTGGAGAGGTGTCGCACTGGCGACTACGACCGGGATCGGGTGATGGAAGTTTTCCGGGAGTTAGGGTTTCGGAGTCTGGTGGACCGGTTGCCCAAGTCGGAGCAAAAGGCGGAGCAGTTGATGCTCTTGACATCTGAGAAGAAGGGAGCCGTTGACTATCAGGTGGTGGCCACCAAAAAGGCGCTGGAAAGGGTAGTGACCGAGTTGTCTCACTCTTCTCACTTGACTTTGGATGTGGAGACCACAGGCACTGACCCCATGTCCGTAGATCTGGTGGGGTTGGCCCTCACTACGGAGCCTGGAGGGGGGTACTATATCCCCCTCGGACACTGGGAGCC
>DMLA01000059.1:6515-9842 GCA_003453555.1 Chloroflexota bacterium
GGGGCAATTGCCTTGGGAGGAGGTTAGGGCCGCCTTAGCCCCCATCCTGGAGGATGATGGGGTGGCCAAATGGGCCCATAACGCCATATACGACTTAATGGTCTTGCGCCGTCATGGTTTGGAGGTTCGGGGGCTGGCCTTCGATACTATGATCGCCGCCTATCTCCTCGACCCTGGGGGAAGAGGCTTCGGCTTGAAGAATTTGGCTTGGCGGAAACTGGGGGTGGAGATGACCCCCATCAGCGAACTGATCGGCAAAGGGAGAGATCAGAAGACGATGGCCCAGGTTCCCATCGCCGCCGTAGCCCCCTACGCTGTGGCTGATGTGGAAGCCACGGAGCGGTTGGCTAGGCTCTTGGAGGCGGAACTGAAAGAGCACCAACTCTGGGATCTCTTCGTCCAGGTGGAGATGCCGCTGGTCGAGGTCTTGGTGGCCATGGGGATGGCCGGGGTGGCTCTCGACATAGAGCACCTGAAGCAGATGTCCCGGGAACTATATCTCCGTATCACCGCTCTGGAAAGGGAGATCTACGAGATGGCCGGTCACCCCTTCAATGTATCCTCCACCCAGCAACTTAGCACCGTCCTCTTTGAGGAGTTGGGGCTCCCGGCCAAGGTCAGAACTAAGACCGGATATTCTACCTCGGCTGGGGTCTTGGAGGAGTTGCGGGGTATGCATCCCATCATCGAACTGATCTTGGAATATCGGCAGCTCAGCAAACTGAAATCTACCTATGTCGATGCTCTGCCGCTCTTGGTAAACCCGCGGACAGGCCGAGTCCATACCTCCTACCATCAGACGGGAACGGTGACGGGGCGGATCTCCTCCAGCGATCCCAATTTGCAGAACATCCCCATCCGTACTGAGATAGGGCGTCAGGTGCGGCGAGCGTTCATAGCGGAGGAGGGCTGCCTGCTTTTGTCCGCCGATTACTCCCAAGTGGAGTTGCGGATCATGGCTCACATCTCCCAGGACCCGGGGCTTTTGAGCGCCTTCGCACGGGGGGAGGATATCCATGCCAGCACCGCGGCTACGGTTATGGGTGTCCCCCTCTCCCAGGTGACCCCTGAGATGCGGCGCATAGCCAAGAGCATCAACTTCGGCCTTTCCTACGGCATGGGCGCCTACGGCTTGGCTCAAAGGACGGGACTCTCGCAGGAGGAAGCCGCTGAGTTCATCGCTAACTATTTCGCTCGTTATCCCAAGGTGGGGGAATATATAGAGGAGACCAAGCGGACGGCTCAGGAGAAGGGGTATGTCTCCACTCTCCTCGGTCGGCGCCGCTACTTCCCAGAACTTCGGTCTACTAGTCGAGCCCATGGCCAGGTGAAACGAGCGGCGGAGCGGATGGCTATCAACATGCCCATCCAAGGTAGCGCCGCTGATATCCTCAAGATAGCGATGATCCGCCTTCACAGGGCTCTCCAGGAGAGGGGGTTAGCCAGCCGCTTGACCCTCCAGGTGCACGATGAGTTGGTCCTGGAAGTGCCAGAGGGGGAAGTGAAAACCGTGGCTCCCCTTGTCCGCTCTGTCATGGAAGGGGCCTATGAGTTGCGGGCTCCCCTCAAGGTGGATATCAAAGTAGGGAAGAATTGGGAGGAGATGTCCTTATCCTTACAGGATCCCAAGGGACAGGATCCCTGGGGGAAAGGGGTATAGGTCTTAGATGAAAAGGGAGATAGCCCAACTCTTAAAAGATGCGGTGTTGAAGGCTCAGGGGGCTGGGGATCTACCACCCTTTGAGTTGCCTCCCCTCATCGTGGAGCAGCCCCAGCGGGAGGAGCATGGGGATTATGCCAACAACCTGGCTTTGCAGGTGGCCGGTCGAGTGGGTATGCCTCCCCGCCAGGTGGCCGAGATTGTGGTCAAGCATCTCCCTCCCGCTGAGTTTATCAGCCGGGTGGAGGTGGCGGGGCCTGGTTTCATAAATTTCACCCTGGACGACGGCTGGCTGGCTCGACAGGTGGAGACGATATTGGCTCAAGGCCCTTCCTATGGTCGCTTGGATCTGGGGCGGGATAAGAGGGTCCAGGTGGAGTACGGCAGCGCCAACCCCACCGGCCCCTTGCATGTGGGCTTCGCGCGCAATGTGGTTTTGGGGGACAGTTTGGCCAACCTGTTGGAGGCCGCGGGATACGAGGTGCAGCGGGAATATTACGTTAACGATACGGGCACTCAGATGCGTCTCTTCAACGAGAGCCTGTACGCTCGCTATGCCCAGGCGCTGGGGCGAGAGGAGGAGATACCGGAGGGTGGCTATCGAGGCCCATACATGGTGGAGTGGGGGCGAGAGATAGCCGAGGTCGAAGATGATAGGTACCTGCAGATGCCCCGTGAAGAGGCGCTGGAGGCCATCGGCGAGGTGGGGCTATCCAAGGTCTTAGAGGGTGTCAAGGAGGACCTGGAACTTTTGGGCATCCGGTACGATAACTGGTTCTCAGAGCGAAGCCTGTACGAGGATGGCTACTTTGGGGAGGTTATGGAGATCCTGCGCCAGGGGGGTCACATCTTTGAGGAAGAGGGGGCTATCTGGTTTGGGGCTAGCGCCTTGGGGGGCGACAAGGACGAGGTGGTCGTCCGCTCCACGGGAGAGCCCGGCTATTTCGCTTCGGATATCGCCTATCATTACCAGAAGTTCATAAAGCGAGGCTTCGATTGGGTGATAGATGTCTGGGGGGCCGACCACCAGGGGCATGTTCCCCGCATGAAGGCTATGATGCGGGCTTTGGGGCTGGACCCGGAGCGGTTAACGCTTCTTATCTACCAGTTAGTCACCCTGAAGAGGGGCGGGGAGGTACTGCGCCTATCTAAGCGCACGGGGGACATCATCACCTTGAGGGAGGTCCTCGATGAGGTGGGGCCCGATGCGATTCGCTTCTTCCTCCTCACCCATGCCGCCGATAGCCAGATGGACTTCGACTTAGAGTTAGCCAAGGAGCAGTCGCAGGAGAACCCGGTCTATTATGTGCAATACGCCCACGCTAGGATCGCTAGCGTCCTCCGGTACGCCGGGGACTTTGATTACTCAGACGGCGATCTCTCCCTTTTGACCCATGAGGCGGAGTTGGCTCTCCTCAGGCAGATGGTGCTTCTGCCGGACATCGTGGAGTTGGCGGCCACCAACCTGGCTCCCCATCATCTGACCTACTACGCTCAGGATTTAGCCAGCGCCTTTCATTCTTTCTACAAGCAATGTCGCGTCGTCTCCTCTTATCCTGAGGATATGCCCCTCAACAAGGCCCGACTGAAATTGGTGAAGGCTTGCCAGATAGTCCTGGCCCAGGTTCTGGGGCTCATGGGGGTCTCCGCGCCGGAGAAGATGTAGA
>DMLA01000121.1 GCA_003453555.1 Chloroflexota bacterium
ACTTCAGCCAGCACCAGTTATACCATCAGAGGATCGTATCGGGGTCTCCAGTGCTCCCATCACTTCCAAGAGCGCCTTGTTGACGATGGCCACCTCCCCGATGAACTTCACCTTGGGGAAGAGGGTGAAGACCGCCCGGGCCTGGGTCATGGGCACGAAGTGGCCCACCTCCCTGATCATAAGGGTGCGCGGATCGCCAGTGCCTCGCAGATACAACCTCCCCGAGATCTCATAGGGTGGGAGGGTAAGGAGCACATCGTATGGCTTCTTTTCCACATATTTGGAGATGCGACTTGCCGTGCCATTGCTCCTTGCACCGGTGATTAGAGCGAAGACGATAGCCTCCTTCATAAGGATCACGGAGGGATAGCTATAGACCACTTTTTCCGGTTCGATGACCCGCGCCACCTCCGCCTTACTAAGTTCCACATAGGAATATAACTCGTCATTGAGGACATCGGTGAGCCGTCTGTCGCCGGTGAAGATCTGCCCCCTGACCCGATGCTGGTTGGTGAAGAAATCAGCGGTGATAAGTTCCGGTGGCATAGGAACCTCCTGGGCCATTTTAAGCCCATTATATGTCATTCGACATCAGGGAGCAATAAGTTGACAAAGGCTCCTCTTGTAGCGGAACCCTGAGCATGGTATAATCGCTGGCGGAAAGACCAAGGGGTAGAGGGAGAAGAATGGGGTTCCTAGATAGGTTGGCTAGCGATGAGATAATCTTGGGCGACGGAGCTATGGGGACCATGCTCCAGGCCGCAGGGTTGGAAAAGAGGCATGCTCCCGAGGAGTGGAACCTCACCCATCCGGAGAAGGTGCTGGCCGTGCACTGCGGATACATAGATGCCGGCTCGGAGATGATCCTGACCAACAGTTTTGGCGCCAATCGGTTTAGGCTAGCCAAGTACGGCTTGGAAGAGAAAGTCTATGAACTCAACCACAGGGCAGCGGAATTAGCCAGAGAGGCAGGCGATGCCCTAGTGGCCGGTTCCATGGGCCCCACCGGGGAGTTCTTCCCCCCTCTGGGGACCCTCACTTTCCAGGAGGCGAGAGAGGCATTCGCCGACCAGGCCGAAGGGTTAGCCCATGGTGGGGCCGATCTCCTCCTCATCGAGACCATGGCCGACCTCAAGGAGGTGGAAGCGGCCATAAACGGGGCGCGGGAAAGCACCGACCTGCCTCTTGTTTGCACCATGACCTTCGACACCAAGTTACACACCGTCATGGGGGTCAGCCCCAAGAAGGCGGCAGAGACTCTCAATAGTTGGGGGGTAGAGGCGATAGGGGCCAACTGTGGCACCGGCCCCCAAGAGGTGGAGAAGGTGATGGAGGAGATGAAGGAGACCTGTCGAGAGGCCGTTCTCGTGGCCCAGCCCAATGCCGGCCTCCCCCGCCTCATCCAGGGACGCACCCAGTATGACGCCACCCCAGAGGTTATGGCCCACTACGCCCTCCGGTACGCCGAACTGGGGGTGAGGATCATCGGCGCCTGCTGTGGCTCCACGCCGCAACATATCGCCGCCATGGCCCAAGCCCTGGGGAAGCCCTCCACTCTTTGACTGCGTCGTCCGCCAACCCTATCAGGCGAGGCAAGGTGCAACTATCCTGGATTAGAGAAACGGTAGCCAAGGACCTTCTTCTGGTGGTTCTGCTTTGCCTATTCATCATCCTAGGGGTAATCTACAGCATCATCACTCCCCTATGGGAAGCGCCAGATGAGAGGGGCCATTTCTTCCCCCGTCATGGGCATTAAAGTGGGGAGACGATATGCTCGATCCAAATACCGTCCGACGGATACTCGATGAAGCCCTACGAAACGGTGGAGATCTAGCGGAGATCTATCTGGAAGATAGGATCTCCCTTAGCCTGGGGCTGGAGGAGTCCCAGATAGAGCGCGCCCTCCGTGGAGCCGACCGGGGGGCTGGCATCCGGGTCTTCTATGGAGATACGGCGGCCTACGCCTACACCGACGACCTGGCGACCCAAAGCCTACTGAGAGCCGCTAGAGCCGCCGCCTCAGCAGCCAAAGGCTCGACTAGAACTCAGATTTTGGATTTCACCCGTTCTTCAAGCCCCTTAGAGTTTCCCATAGAGAAGCCCTTTGATAGCCTCTCCAAGAGGGAGAAGGCCAAACTCCTCCATCGGATCGATCAAGTAGCCCGGGGCTACGACCCTCGGGTGAGCCAGGTCCAGGCCGGCTACCTGGAATACCGACAACGGGTCTGGATCTATAACTCCCAGGGGCTCTGGGCGGAGGACGAGCGGAAGATCGTCGAGATACGGATAGCGGTCGTGGCTCAGGATAAAGGCGTCATCCAAACCATCCATTCCGGGATCGGGGCTCAGTCGGGTCTAGAGCTTTTCGACAGGATCGATCCCTTGGCAGAGGCCCAGGAGTTAGCCCAGTCGGCGGTGAGGATGCTAGATGCTCGTCCTGCGCCAGCGGGAGAGATGCCGGTGGTGATGAGCAACGCCTTGAGCGGGATCCTATTCCACGAGGCCTGCGGCCACGCTCTGGAGGCCGACTTCATAAATCAAGGCTCCTCCGTCTTCGCTGGTCGCGGGGGCGAGAAGGTAGCCTCCTCCCTCATTACCCTCATAGACGACGGCACTCTTCCGGCTCGACGAGGCTCCTTCCGCTTCGATGACGATGGCACCCCTTCTCAGCCCACCG
>DMLA01000210.1 GCA_003453555.1 Chloroflexota bacterium
AAGGAGTTTCGACCGGTGGCTAAGATGAAAGGGTGCTATGCCAACGTCATGGGGCTGCCGTTGTGCCACCTTTACATAGCCTTAAAGAGGGTAGGGGTAAACCCACCCGCCACCTCCCTTGAAACCTGCATAGGTTTCACAGGCCAGGAGTGTGTCGTAGCCCAGGGGATACTAGGTTATCCCTCCCGGTGATTCCACCAACCTCCTCAAAGCGGGGATATGTTCCTCGTGGTGTCGTGGTGCCCACTTCTGCCTGGCTGTAATCTTGCGATTGTCTCCCTCGCCCGGTGGCCGGCTAATATCGGGGTGTATCATAGGGAACAGAAGAGTAGCCACCTCTCCTAGTTTGACTGACCAAGGTTGCCCCACCGCCTCTTGAAACCTTGAAGGGGTGCGCGGATTAAATATGCGCTGCAATCTCTGATACACTTCGCGATCTGAGAGAGTAGCGACGACCTTAGGGGTTGCGTAGCACAGTTCTTTGATGAGCCATTGCCGGGCACATGTATCTGCTACGGCTTGGATTTTTCTGGCGTATTTCCCCTTCTTCAGGTAGATCTCCTTTGGGTAGCGGCACTTGAAAAGATCTGTGATCCAGACTTCAACGCGCTCCAGTCCCAGTGGCTCAAGGTAGTTCCTGTCCAAAGCCTGTCCGCTAATTGTCCTGGGATCAAAAGGTGTCTGCTGTTCCTCCGCCCAAGAAGGATTCTCCCCAATCAGAAGAAGTTTCACTGGGACAGGTGCACTAACCGGAGGGAGCGGTGGGTATGCATCATCCCTGAAACTGCACTTGCGGCAACTAAATATCTCTTCAAGAAAATCGGGCTGTATCCCACTCTTGGAGCTACTGATGGTCGTTTCCTTTCACCACTAGCCATCCTCAAACAGAGGAACGATCTTGAACTGGGTCACATCCACCAGCCCCTTGTCCGTCAACTTGAGTTCTGGGATGACAGGAAGGGCCAAGAACGACATAGCCATGAAGGGGTTATCCACCTGACAGCCCAGACCCTGGGCCGCAGCCTCTAACTCGTCCAGTTCAGCCCTCGTCTCCTCGATCGACTTGTCGGACATAAGCCCAGCGATAGGCAAGGAGAGGGTGGCTAGCACCTCACCGTCAGCCGCTACGACTAACCCCCCGCGCATCTTCACGATCTCCACCGCCGCCTTAAGCATATCAGCATCATTGGTCCCTACCACTATGATATTATGGGAGTCGTGAGCCACGGAGGAGGCCAGGGCCCCTCGCTTGAGGCCAAACCCCTTGACAAAGCCCAACCCTATGTTCCCTGAGGCCTGATGCCTTTCGACGACCGCTAACTTGAGGATATCTCGCCCCACATCGGCCACCGCCAGGCCATCCTCTACCTTCACCTCCTCCACCAATCTCTGGGTCACCACTTGCTGGGGTGTCAGCCCGATTACCTTAGCCCACTTGCCTTCCACCTTTATCTGGAAATCCTCTGGGTATATCGAGGCCACATTGATGGAACTCCGCAAGGGCACCTCCCGAGGCGTAAAGAGCCCGGGCATAAGTTGTCCATCTTGGGCTACCAGTTGACCGCCCCGGAAGACCTTCTTGATGTTGAGATCGTGGAAGTTGTCGAAGACCACCAGATCAGCTCTGTAGCCAGGAGAGACGGCTCCCCGATCGTTCAAACCGAAGTATCGAGCGGTGTTTATGGTGGCTAACTGAATGGCGAGGAGAGGGTCAAGTCCCAAAGCGACCGCCTTCTGGATTATATAATCGATATGTCCCTCGTCCAAAAGGTCTCCGGGGAGGAGGTCATCGCTCACAAAGATGAATTGTCTAGCGTTTTTCGGCGTCACTAAGGGGAGTAGGGCCTCCAAATTCCTGGCCACACTCCCCTCCCGGATCATGATATACATCCCCAGGCGTAACTTCTCCCGCGCCTCCTCCAGGGTGGTGCATTCGTGATCGGAGGAGATACCAGCCGCCACATAGGCGTTCAGATCTCGACCGGTGAGGCGCGGAGCGTGTCCGTCTATACGACTCCCCTGAGCGATCCTTATCTTTCCCAAGACATCCGGCTCCCTCTCTAACACGCCGGGGTAGTTCATCATCTCCGCCACCCCCAAAACCCATTCATCGCTCAAGAGGGGCCATATATCATAGGCCGTGAGGTGAGACCCCGCCGTCTCCATCTCCGTAGAGGGGACACAGGAGGGCACCATCACATAAACGCTCAAGGGGTTATACTTGCTCGATTCCAGCATATATCTTATGCCGTCGAGGCCCATGACGTTAGCGATCTCGTGGGGGTCGATCACCACCGTGGTAGTCCCGTGAGGCACCACTGCCCTGGCGAACTCGGGGACGCGGACCATGGCGCTCTCGATGTGTACATGGCCGTCGATGAGGCCAGGAGCGAGGTAATCGCCCTCCAGGTCTATCACTGCCCGGGCCTCGTAAGCCCCCAGGCCCACGATCCAATCACCGAAGAGGGCCACATCAGCCTCGTGGATCTCCCCAGAGAGGACGTTTATTAGTTGGGCGTTCCTGAGAAGCAGGTCAGCCTTCTCTTCGCCCCGCGCCACTTTGATCATTTGATCGAGTTCCATTTCCACCTCCTTCGCCCTTGAAGGTTCTTTATATCAAGACCCCATACTGATGCTGCAGCATGGGGTATATGATGTCCGAGACGCCGCTTTATAGAGGGCTCGGCATGCCAGTTCAGTCGCCATGGGCTATCCCTGGATATGATCTCTCTGATCCCCCCAGGAGGGCAAAACGGGATTTCAAACATTATAGCCCTCAATTGGCCCTTTGTCAAAACATTTGGCCAGGGAGGACGAAAGGTGATAAAAT
>DMLA01000050.1:0-2781 GCA_003453555.1 Chloroflexota bacterium
CCCGGCGGGTGGCAGCCAGGATACCCAGGGGCAGACCCACCACCGTGGCCAGGACGAGTGCCATCAAAAGCAGTCCTAGCGACTTGGGGAACGTGCGCCCTAGTTCCTCGATCACCGGTGTGGGAGCGGCGGCAGCGTGGCGGGGGGTGACAAGACCCAGGTCACCGTGCACTAGCCCGCCCAGGTATTCGACGGCAAACTGGGTTGCAGTTTGCAGACCCTCCTGAATGGGCATTCGGCCTTCTGCCTATCCCAGGGTCACGAGCAGAGCGACGACAAAGACGATGCCAGCGACGAGGACGGCAATGGACAGGATGCGACGGACGAGCCAGACAAACGTCCCCAGCCGTTCCATCTTTCCCTTTCCGATTAGCGGCTCCTCGGGCAAGGGCATAAGAACGGCTTTCTTAAACCTCATCCGATCTCCTCTTCGCTTAAACTTTCCTCCAGCGAAGCATTATACTCCAACGCGGTCGAGAGGTCTAGAGTTGCCGACGTCTACCTATTACCTAGAATCCCCAAGCGCGTAGAGGGGGAGAGGGTTGACCATGAAGAGATAGAACCCCTCTCAGATGGCTTGGGGAGAGACGGCTCGGGATTTCTGGCGGTCATCAACGAGAACGATATAGTCAAAATGCGCATAGCAATTATAGTCAATCTTCGAACCACCTCGTCACTTTCCCTATCGCGCCGACATATCGGTTAACCTCCACATCAATATATAGACAAGATGGGAGAGTGGGGGGTTCAAAAGGGTCAAGGGTAGGCTGCCAAACCCAGCAAAGTGACTAAGGAGATCCCTAGACTTATCCACTCCAGGTTCGACTTCTTATATTCAAGGGTGACCTCTATAGAGTGAGGGGTATCTTGGCAAAGGGTTGAATACAGATGAAAGCACCTCCCTTACAAGAGAGGTGCTTTTCGAGTTAAGGGTTAAGAGAGCGGGTGACGGGATTCCCCTGTCCCCTGGCCCAAGTCGTACCAGGACGGGCTGCATCGTCAGGCTAGGGAACCCACGACATTCTGCTTGGGAAAATGATTGTCTTTTGGCATTAAAAAGCACCTCCTTCTGGCGAAAGAGGTGCTCTCTGAGTTCAAATAAAGAGAGCGGGTGATGGGATTCGAACCCACGACATTCTGCTTGGGAAGCAGACACTCTGCCAACTGAGTTACACCCGCACGATATAGATTATACCCATTTGTTGCTTCCCTGTCAACGCTCCTACGTAGGTGAACTGAGTACGAGCAAGACAGAATTGCAGAGGAAGGAGGAAGGGTGTATAATAGAAAATGTAGGTGAGAAGATGTTAGACAAGTTAGCCGATCTGGAGAAGCGATACGAGGAATTGACCCGCTATCTGGCCGACCCTCAGGTTGTCTCTGACCCCGAGAAAGTCCGGAGGTATGGCCAGGAACGGGCTCAACTGGAAGAGGTAGTTAGCAAATACCGTCGATACAAAGCCGTGGAATCAGAACTGGCCTCTACCCGTGCTATGCTAGAAGAGGATCTGGAGCCGGAGATGGCAGAGTTGGTGCGGAAGGAGACCCAAGCGTTGGAGGAAGAACGAGAGGCACTCCTCGGGGAGATGAGGCTCCTGCTCTTGCCCAAGGACCCTTATGACAAGAAGGATGTGATCGTGGAGATCCGGGCTGGAACCGGCGGCGAGGAGGCGGGTCTCTTCGCGGCGGATCTGTACCGCATGTACACCCGCTATGCGGAGAATCACGGTTGGCCTACGGAGATCCTCAGTTCCAACGAGACAGGAGTGGGTGGCTTTAAAGAGGTGATCTTGGAGGTGAAGGGCAGGGGTGCCTACTCGCGCCTCAAATACGAGAGCGGCGTACACCGAGTGCAACGGGTCCCCATCACCGAGTCCAGCGGGCGGATCCACACCTCCACAGCCACCGTGGCCGTCCTACCGGAAATGGAGGAGGTGGAGGTTGATGTCGAGCCCGAGGATCTACGTATCGACATCTTCCGCTCCTCAGGCCATGGGGGTCAAAGCGTCAATACCACCGATTCGGCGGTGCGGATAACACACCTCCCCACGGGGATAGTGGTCTCTTGCCAGGATGAGCGTTCCCAGTTGCAGAACCGCCAGCGAGCCCTAGCCATTCTGAGGGCCCGTCTTCATGCTTTGAAGGAGAGAGAACGGCTGGAGGAGAGAGGAGCCGAGCGGCGTTCCCAGGTGGGAACAGGCGAGCGCAGCGAGAAGATCCGGACCTACAACTTTCCCCAGAACCGGGTAACTGACCACCGCATCAATCATACCAGTCACCGGCTGGAAGAGATATTGGACGGAGATCTGGACGAGATCATCGACCAGTTAGCCATCGCCGAACAGGCGGCCAAATTACAGGCGTTAGGGGTCGAATGATGGCCGAGGCCACATCAGGAAGGGTTACCGTTCGCGAGGCCTTGCGCCTCGCGAACTTCGTCCTAAGGGAAGCACAAGTTGATACCCCTCGCCTCGATGCCGAGGTACTTTTAGCCCACCACCTAGGCATCACTAGAAGCCAACTCCTGGCTCGCCTCGATTTCGCCTTGGATCCAGAGATGGAGGATGACTACCATGCCTTGGTGGAGCGGCGGAGCCTCCATGAACCGGTGGCCTATATTCTAGGGTATAAGGAGTTCTATGGATTGAAGATTCAAGTGGACCGCCGGGTACCAATCCCTCGGCCGGAGACGGAGATTCTAGTGGAGGTGGCTCTGGCCTCGGCTAGGCAAGGGAAATCCCCTATCGTTGAGCTAGGCACGGGGAGCGGAGCGGTGGCTGT
>DMLA01000050.1:3156-3375 GCA_003453555.1 Chloroflexota bacterium
AGCCCTAGAGGTGGCAGAGGAGAACTGTCGTCGTCATAATGTCTTAGACCGCATTTTCCTCCTGGAGGGGGATCTTTTGGAGCCTTTGCCTGAACCGGTGGCTTTGGTGGTGGCCAACCTCCCCTACCTCTCCCGCCAGGAACTAGAGGGGGCGCCACCGGAGGTAGCGAAATATGAGCCTCGTCGGGCTTTCGATGGAGGCCTCAATGGGCTGGATCA
>DMLA01000021.1 GCA_003453555.1 Chloroflexota bacterium
CGATTCATCGCCTCTACGTCGACGTGGAAAAGTCCAAACTATAGTACCTTGGTACTATTATACAACGAAAATGCTCAGAAATCAAGCCTTCTTACTGGTTTTTGGTTAAGATTTGGTTAAGACGGCTCTATGAAAGCGTCTGGTTGAGGGTCTCACGGTTGAATCTGCGTCGTTCGAAGAGGTAGCCGAAGCCACGGACGTTGAGGATATGAGCCGGCTTTTCGGGGAGGGGCTCGATCTTCTTTCGCAGGTTATAGATATGCACCTTCAGCAACTTGCGGGCCTCTTCAGAAGAGCAATCGTAGCCCTGTACCTGCCTCACCAGGCTCCGATAGGTGAGAGGGCGCCCGGAGTTGTTCAAGAGACAACGTAATATTTCGAACTCGGTAGGCGTGAGGTCCACTGGCCTGCCCTCCACCCTCACTTCGCGCCGAAAGACGTTTATGGCTAGCCTGCCGATATCAAACTGTCCAGCATGGCCTGGCCGGAACAAGCCCACACGGCGCAACAAGGCATATAACTGCGACAGAAAGATCCGCGTGGTGAAAGGCTTGAGGATGTGGGCGTCGGCCCCGGCATTTAGACTACGGGCCAAGGCAAACTCCTGCCCTCTTTTCCCCACCACAAGCAAAGGAGCAATGGTCCGCTCTCGTATTTCCCGGCATAGGTCGTGCTCCCAACTGCCCGGCGGACCTAGGCCCAAGACCACGGCGTCTGGAGGCTCTTCGTTGAGTTGCCGCAGAGCCTCCTCCCCTTCCGTGGCGATGGAGGTTACTAGCTCCTCCGCTTGGAGGATCTCAGCCATGCGATCCGCTATTCGCTTATCAGAATCTATTACCAGAATCGTGGTCACTGGCATCCTCCATGCCGAGGAGGGGACTCGAACCCCTATGGGCTTATGCCCACTGCGCCCTGAACGCAGCGCGTCTACCTATTCCGCCACCTCGGCTCAACTCTACTTTAGCACCACTCCTCCGACTTGTCAACTACTGAAGCGTCTCGCTCACCATCACCCTTTTAGTGTTCACGTACCAGTCGGCTATGGTGCGGAACCGGTCGCTGGGGGTGGAAAGAGGCCCCAGTTGCACCCCTTTCACCCGCTCGCTCACCGCATAATTATAGATCGGATAGTAGAGGAGGAGGGCGGGAACCTCCTGGGCGAATATCTCCTGAAAGCGCCGGTAGAGTTCTGCCCTCTGGGCGGGGTCGCTGATCAACCGCGCCTGCTCTAAGAGTTCATCTACATCCCGATTGGCGAAACCTCCGTAGTTCTGCCCCTCGTCTGTGGCCTGGGTGGAATGCCACATCTCGTAGAGATCTGGATCGGGAGGGAGATCTCCCCATCCATAAAGCACGGCTGTGAAATGACGAGATTGGAGCAGTTCGCTCACCCCGTGGCCCAGAGTCTGGGTACGAACTCTCACCCCCACCTCCGCCAGTTCCCTGGCGATCTCCTCGATAATGCGCACCCTCAAGGGATCGTCGTTGGTGAGGAGGGGGAACTCTAGGAGCACCCCTTCCTTCTCTCGCACCCCATCGTTGTTGGTATCCACCCACCCAGCCTCCTCTAGAAGGGCTTTGGCTCGTTGGGGGTTGTACTCGTAGCGGGGGATATCTTCGTCATAGGCCCAGGAGTTGGGGAGGATAGGGCTGTCGACCACTCGACCTTGCCCATCCAAGATCTGATCGATGATCCTCTGTCGATCTATAGCCCAAAGCAGCGCTTGCCTCACCTCTTTCTCCTGGAAGACCGGGGCCTCCAAGTTGAGGAAGATAAGGGTGTAGCGGGGTAGCCACGTCGAGTAGAGGTTTAGCCCCTCCACTTGGCGCACTCGGTCCAGATCGGGAGGAAGGACGCGGCTTATGCCCTCTACCTCCCCTCGTTGGTAGGCGGCAAAGATCTCCCCGTAATCGCGGTAGAAGCGGAACTCCACCTTATCTAGGTAGGGCTTCTGCCCATAATAATAGGGGTTGGCTTCGAGGAGGGCGCGCTCCGCCGTCAACTCTAGGAGGCGGAAGGGTCCCGTACCCACCGGATGAGCGCTAAAAGGGTGGAGAGGAAGTTCCGTGGCTGGGACCCCTTCTAAGATATGCTTCGGTAGGATGCCTAGCGTTGTGTAAGCCAGGAAAGGGGCAAAGGGCTCTCCAAGGGTGAAGGAGACGATATGATCGCTCCGCTTTTCCGCGGTAACCGCTTGCCAGAGTGTAGCCAGTTCCGGTGGGCCCTGGAAATCCGGGTCTTGGAGGGCCTCGATGGTGAAGACCATATCGTCGGCGGTGAAGGGTTCCCCATCTTGCCAACGCACATCCGGGCGGAGATAGAAGGTATAGGTGAGGCCATCCTCGGAGATATCCCATTTCCGAGCCAGGTCCGGCACCACTTCTCCTCTCTCGTTGATGTCGGTAAGGCCAGAGAAGATGAGGGAGACCAGATCGGCGTCCACTTGGTTGTAGCCGCTCAAGAGGGGGTTGAGATGGGTAGGGCTGCCCGCCACCCCTTCCACATAGGTACCACCCTCGGTGGGGACGACAACGGTAGTGGTCGTATAGGCTAGGTAGATAAGAAGGGCACCCACGAGCAGAGTGCCCGCCACGGCGATGAGGGCTGACCAGCGGATATGTCGGATCAAAGGCCTCTCCTTAGGAGGGTTGGAGGAAAACGGTGGCCACGGAGACGATGAAGAAGATGACCACCAGCCCGATGGTGACATTGAAGAGGGTCCTCTCCACCCCCCGTCGGCTTTTGTAGATCCCTCCCTCTCCCCCGAAGATACCCCCTAATCGCGCTCCCTTAGCCTGGAGAAGGATGGCCACTATAAGGGCTAGGGATACTATGATCTGGACTATCTGTAGATATTTAAGCAAAGTACTTACCTCCAAAGGGGAATTATATCATCCCCCTCCCTTTTCCACAAACTAGGAGGGGAGGAAGAAGAAGGCGATGGCGATGATGCAGTATACGGCTAGAAGTTCTGCCCCCTCCAGCCAGTTCGATTCGCCATCCAAAGAGATGAGGGCTGCGATCCCCACCGCGGCCCCTAACGATATGAGTTCGAACCGATTGAAGATCAGGGTCAGGGGCTCGGGGCCCAGAAGGCTGATGAATACCAGAAGGGGGGCCACGAAGAGAGCGATCTGCGTGCTTGAACCCAAGGAGATAGCGAGACTGAGATCCATCTTGTTCTTCCAGGCGGCCTGAACCGCCACCAGATGCTCGACCACATTCCCCACTAGAGGGACGATTATCACCCCCAGGAAGAACTCGGTAACCCCCAGGGATTGAACCACCGGTTCTACCGTCTCCACCAATATCTCGCTCAGCCAGGCCATGAAGAGGGTGGAGAGGGCCAGGGCCAAGAGGATCAGCCTCAGGCTCCAGTTAGCGGCCTCTAGGGTTGGGGTTGGCGGCGCTGAGCGGAAGGAATAGATGAGGCTGAGGGTATAGATAATTATCATCACCCCCGCCACCCCCAGGCTCAATTCCTCCACCGCCAGGCGATCTGACTCTATGGCGTGGCCGAAGATGGCCGGGATCACTAGGGCGATGACAGCCAGGGTCATCATGGTGGCGCTGATGCTCGCCTGGGATCGGTCGAACCGCTGGGTGCCATGGCGCAACCCGCCAAAGAGGATGCTCAGGCCCAAGATGAGGACGATATTGCCCAGGATGGAACCGGTGATGGAGGCCTTCGCTAACTCCAAGAGCCCTTCCCTGATGGCGAAGATAGTGATGATCAGTTCCGCCGCGTTGCCCAGAGTGGCGTTGAGGAGCCCCCCAACTCGCGGCCCAGCGTGAAGCGAGAGTTCCTCGGTGGCCTTTCCCAATATCCTAGCCAGAGGTATTATCCCCAAGGCCGCAGAGGCGAAGACCAGTCGCGGATCAAAGTCAAAGAGAGGGGTGGCTATGGCTAGGGGAATGAATATCAGTAGAAGGTTAAGGTATTTCACCTTTTTGCTACTCTTTGAAGGAGATCGGTTTCTATCTCTGGGATGATGGCCCCCACCGAGCCATTCACCACCTCGTTGACGGTGCCGTCGCCCCCGGCGACGATAACCGACTCGTAGCCAGAAGATAGAGCCTCTTGAGCGTAGCGCAGAGCGTCGCCCTTCCTCACGTCTCTCGTTGGGCTACCTCCCAACCTCGCTTGGTGAGGAGTTCTAAGGCCTTCTCCAGTTCTCTACGAGCATTCCCTTGCCCTGAAGATGACAAGGGTTTTCATCTCACCCTATTAATGACCTCTTGTCTCCGTATGGAGCGCAGAACCTTGGCTACCGCCTCCTCGAGGTCCTCGCTGGTATCGATGACCAGATGGGGGTGAGAGATCGGCTCTAGGCGGGAAGCCATGCGTCGGTAGGTCCTCCAATCGGCATCGGAGATTTCTGCGGCTCCCTCCTGGCGAGCCCTCAACCGCTCTCGCACCACCTCTTCTGAAGCCACGGTCTTCACTACCACCAGCCTCGCCTCCGCTCTCTCCGCTATCCGGTAGACTAGTTCCCGATGGTACTCGATGAGGTTGGTAGCATCGTAGATCACTCGTACTCCCCGCTTCAGAAGTTTGGCCATAAGAGCGTGGCAGGTACGATGCACCCAACGGCTCTCTTGGGCTGTATATCGTGGCTGGGGGAAGAGGATCTTCCGTACCATATCGCTCTCGATGATCACGAAAGGGAGAGCCTCCGCCAGCCGACGAGCCAGAAAAGACTTCCCTGTTCCCGGCAGCCCACATAGAAGGAGAAGCACCGGCTTGGCCGTCGTCTCCTGGCTGTCTGGCAACACCCTCTCTACCTGGGCTATAAACTGAGCCAGATCGTAGGCTTCCCTCTCCTCCACCAGGTTCTCCGCTCAGCCATTATACCAGATGGAGCGACCTTGACAAGTGATGAACTTCTTTTCCAACTAGGCATAGATGCTCTACCTATGATGATCACCCGAAGAAGCGCACGGAAAGGGGGAGTGGCTGTCGATAGGGGAGGAACGCAGGGGATGAGAGTTGTTGACATAATGATTTAGATAGCGGAACGGACCCTAGTACCAAGTACGCACTTGCCCTTTTCTTGCTTTTTGGTGTATAATAGTTGTTAGAGAGAATGGATTTAAAAGGTTCTTGGGTATATGGGGGTATAGCGGGGAGGAAGGTGTGAGTTCTAGGTGGTTCAAAAACGGGTTGGTCTATCTTCTCATCATCGTCGCCGTGGGGGCTCTTTTCTTCAATGTCCTCTCTCCCTCTGAGAGTTTGACCACCGTTCCTTTAAATGAGGTGGCCCAGGAGGCCAAGAAAGGCAATATAAAGGAGATCGTCGATTCGGGTGGCGAACTCACGGTAACTCTTGCCTCTGGAGAGGAGGTGCGCTCCCGTAAGGACCGAACCTCGGATATCACCGAGGTACTCAGGAACCTGGGGGTAACGGAAGATCAGTTAAGCAACATCTCCCTCGAGTTTAGGGAGCCCAGCGAATTCGGCAATTGGATCGGTATCTTGACCTCTCTGCTTCCAGCCATCCTCTTCGGCGGTCTCCTTTTCTTTATGATGCGCCAGGCCCAAAGTGGCAACAACCAGGCTTTATCGTTCGGTAAGAGCCGAGCCCGCCTGTCCAGCGGCGACACGCCCACCGTCACCTTCGCCGATGTGGCAGGGGTGGAGGAGGCGAAGGAGGAACTCCGGGAGGTGGTAGAGTTTCTCAAGGAGCCGGAGAAGTTCATCGCTCTAGGGGCTCGCATCCCCAAGGGGGTGCTGATGGTGGGGCCCCCAGGGTGTGGCAAGACCCTCATGGCGCGAGCGGTAGCCGGGGAAGCGAACGTTCCTTTCTTCTCCATCTCGGGCTCCGAGTTTGTGGAGATGTTTGTGGGGGTCGGCGCCTCTAGGGTGAGGGATCTCTTTGGTCAGGCGAAGCGGAACTCCCCTTGCATCGTCTTCGTGGACGAGCTAGATGCCGTGGGGCGCCATCGAGGCGCCGGTTTGGGCGGCAGCCACGATGAGAGGGAGCAGACCCTTAACCAGATCCTAGTGGAGATGGACGGCTTCGACACCGATACCAACGTCATCGTCATCGCTGCCACCAACCGACCGGATATCTTGGACCCGGCGCTTCTGCGCCCTGGCCGTTTCGATAGACGGGTGGTCTTGGATCGGCCGGATATGAGGGGGCGCCGCGCCATCCTGGATATCCATGTCCGGGGTAAGCCTCTGGCCGAGGGGGTGGATCTGGACGTCGTGGCTAAGCAGACCCCTGGCTTCTCCGGGGCTGACATAGAGAACTTGGTGAACGAGGCGGCTATCCTCGCTGCCCGCCGCAGCAAGAAGGCTGTCGACATGGAGGAGATGCAGGAGGCGATCGAGAGGGTGATCGCCGGGCCGGAGAGAAAGAGCCGCCTCATCAGCGATGAGGAGCGGAATATCATAGCCCATCACGAAGCGGGCCACGTGTTGGTGATGAAGATGTTGCCCAACTGCGACCCGGTGCATAAGGTCTCCATCGTCTCCCGGGGGATGGCTTTGGGCTACACCATGCCCCTTCCCGAGGATGACCGGTATCTGATGGCCCGCTCCAAGTTCGAGGATGAATTGGCTGGCCTTCTGGGGGGACGGGCGGCGGAGGAACTCATCTTCAACGATGTGACCACCGGTGCGGCGAACGATCTGGAGCGAGCCACGGGGTTAGCCCGCAAGATGGTCACCGAGTACGGGATGAGCGAGAGGCTGGGGCCGCTCACCTTCGGGCGGAAGGAGGAGCTGGTCTTCTTGGGGCGGGAGATCGGCGAGCAGCGTAACTATAGCGAAGAGGTGGCCCAAGCCATCGACGAGGAGATCCGCCGCCTTATCAGCGAGGCGCACGAGAAGGCCAGGAGCATCCTCACCCAGCACAAGGATACCTTGATCCGACTAGCCAAGAAACTGATAGAGGTGGAGAGCCTGGAGGGGGAGGAACTAGAGGCCGTCCTTTCGGGGGTGCCAGCCTGATATAATCCTCTGGTGAGAGATGAGCCGAGCCAAGAGCCTCGGCTCTTTTTACGCTGGTCAACAAATAGAGGAGTTGCTAGCCATGGCCAAACAAGGGCTTGCCCCTGGTCTTAGGGGAGAGGTGAAACTGGTGGTCAGGGAGGAAGATACCGCCCAGCATTTAGGGAGCGGGAACGTAGCCGTCTTGGCTACCCCTCGGATGATCACCCTCATGGAGATGGCCGGTGTAGCCGCCGTAGATCATCTTCTCCCCCCGGGCCAGGCCACGGTAGGGGGTGAGGTCCACGTGCGCCATCTGGCACCCACACCCCTGGGCATGGAAGTGGTGGTTAGGTCGGAATTGATAAAGGTGGAAGGACGCAGGTTGACCTTTCGGGTTGAAGCCTTCGATGAGAGGGAGAAGGTAGGGGAGGGGAGCAACATACGGTTCATCGTGGATCTGGCGAAGTTTAGGGAGAAGGTAAAGACTAAAGGCTGAACTTTCTTCGCCCTGGACTTGGATACCTCTTGGATTCCTCACTATCTTGGCGATTGAGCTCTTCTTCAACGTTTCTCCGCGCAGGCCCTATCAAATTCAACCTCATCGGTGAATTCTCCCCTCAAGGAACGATTTCGGCAGAATAAGCATATATAGTTATAGGAGCGCTTGTAGCATCCGGGACCGCTTTGCATGGAAGACGAGATAATAAAGCGTTGTCAAAAAGGAGAGAGCGAGGCGTTTCGATGGTTAGTGGATGAATATGGGGATCTAGCCTATCGGACAGCTTATCTGATGACCAACGACCACCAACTGGCAGAGGAGGTCATTCAGGAAGCCTTCCTCGATGCTTGGCGG
>DMLA01000185.1 GCA_003453555.1 Chloroflexota bacterium
AGCGACTCTTTCATCATCGAGAGGCGCGACCCTCTGGAGGAGATAGACAAAAGCGGTTTCTAAGGAGGTGAAGGATGCAGATCTCGGAGGGGATGCTGTTTTTGCAGGTGGCCTTCTTGGCCTTGATAAACACCAAGATAGTGGAGTGGTTCGTAGCGCCCATCTTCGACTGGCGGGGGTGGGATCGGACTTGGCTCCGGTATGTCTCCGGGTTGACGGGGCTGCTCCTGGGGCTAGCGGCCAGGTTGGACCTCCTGGCTGAGGCGGGGATCGTCTTGGACTATCGGCTGGGGGTGCTCTTGACGGCGCTTCTCATCGGCGGCGGGGCGGGGCTCATCTACGACATCTTCACTGACCGGGGGGAGCCGAAGTTACCAGGGTTGGAAGGATAAGCCCTCGATTGAGGGGCAGGAGCGGAAAGGATGGTGCAGGCTTATGAAGTGGAGAAGAGCGGGGGCGGGGTGTGGATGCTCCTGACGCCCCAGGAGTTTGACATAATATTTGAGCGCTTCCTGCGGGGGATGGAGGCTAAGGACCTGCGGGACGAAGAGGTGGTGCGGGTGATGAGGGGGCTGAGGTGGGTGGATAAGGTGGTTAGGGGGTCAAGCGATGGAGGAAAGGGATAAACGGTGCAGGAGAGGCAAATCACCTCAAACGACCGGTAAGCCATCGCTCTAAGATGGGTGCCGCTATGATAGAGCATGCCAAGAAGACAAAGCCAAGTAGCCAGGTGATCAGTCCCCTAGTGGCTGATGTTTCTATGTCTGGGAATAACCCTAGCACCGCGCCTAGGGGAAACGAAATAAGACCCACGATCACCAACGGAACCACTATTCTTTTTACCTTGCTCGTCACCTTTGTCTTCTTGGCGGTTGAGAGAAACAGGACCGACCAGCCCCTGCCTCCTCCTTCGACAGTAAGATTGTCCGGTTTTCTGTCGCATAGGACTTTGATAGTTGTTTCCTGTCTGTGTTCACGGAAGGGATTTAGATAGGGGTAGGCAACGACAAGCGTGTTATCTTTAACCATGGAAGCAGTACCTTCTAGTTCAGAGCTAGGTGGAACATCTTCTAGCTGCACGCCAAGTAGCTTTGTGTGACTGTCTACCTGTATGTAGAGATCAGGCTCTGGGATCACAATCCGACCGGCGTTCCTGACCCTTAGTTCAGTCATCCAGAGCATCTCAATGGGCTGATCACCGTAGAGTAACTTCACGCGTTCTGGCTCGGGCACAGCCTTTGGAGGAGAGAGGAGCGTTGTTTCGAGAATCTCTTCGACAACAACTCTTGATGGCCTCTCGCGTCCGCGAAGCCATTGAATGATGAGGCCAATCAGCATGATAACTGCCGCAATCCAGCCGGGTGCTGCCGAACTACCAAGCCAATTGAGGATTGTTTGAACGCTCATGTTTCCTCACTTTCTGTGCAACTACCCGCCCACGAGGGCTATGAACGCCGGGTTGTCTCGGATGTTGTCGAAGGCTTCGTCGGTGAGGGCGGTGTAGCCGTAGTCGGGGGCCAGTTCTATGGCCTGGGCCAGGGCGTCGATGGCCGCTGGGGCATCGCCCAAAACGGCGTAGGTGGTGGCCAGGCCGTATCGGGCCTTGGGGTCTTCGGGGGCCAGGTCAGCGGCTCGCTGGTAGTCCTGGAGGGCCTTCTCGTAGAGAGTGAGGTTGGCGTAGGCCAGGCCGCGGTTGTAGTGGGCCCGGGGGTCGTCGGGGTTCAACTGGAGGGCCTTGTCGAACTCCTCGATGGCCGCCGTGAAATTGCCCAGGTTGCCGTAGGCCACCCCTAGGTTGTAGTAGGTGGCAGGATCGGTGGGATTGAGTTCGATGGCTTTAGCGTAGTCTTCGACCTCCTCCTGGTACCGCTCCAGGAACCCCAGAGCCACCCCCCGGTTGAGGTAGGCCCGGGCGTCCCAGGGGTCGAGTTCTATCAGTTTGGTGAAATCTTTGATCGCCGCCTCGTAGAGGCCCAGGGTGGTATAAGCCAGACCCCGGTTGTAGTAGGCGGTGGTGTAGGTGGGGTCGAGTTCGATGGCTTTAGTGTAGTCTTTGATCTCCTTCTCCGTCTCGCCCAGGCCACCGTAAGCGGTGCCTCGGTTGGCGTAGGCCTTGGGGTCGGAGGGGTCTAACTGGATGGCCATGTCGAAGTCCTGGATGGCGGCCTCGTTCCGCCCCAGGTTAGAGTAGGCGAGCCCCCGGTTGTAATAGGCCTTAGAGGCTTGGGGGTCCTTGAGGACGACTTCCGTGTACTTCCCGATCGCCTTTTCAAACTGGCCCAGGAGGAAGTAGGAGTTGCCCATCTCGATAAGATCAGGGGTGGTTGGAGGGAGCGCCTGGGGGACGGCGATCTCTAGTCCATTGATGCGGGAGATGATGCTAGCCAGCGTCTCCCTAGTCTCTGGCTCAACCTTCGCTGTTTCTAGGTCCAGGGCTTGGTCGGTAGGGAGATCGGCGGTCAGCCCGGCCTCCTGTAGCACCCGTCGAAGATGCTGCCTCTCCTCCTCCAGAGCGGCGAGGGCTTCCTGAGCCGTCTTTTCCTTCTCTTCTATGCGGGATTGGAGAGCGGTAACCTCCCGTCTGTAGAGTCGCCAGAGGATGAAGAGGAGGACGAGGGTGACAGTGACAAAGGCGGTCAGGATGATGAGGAGCCATACCGCGCCCAGATCGCTCGGCATCTGTAAGGCAAAAGAGGCGGAAAAGGGTCCGACTAGTAGTCCAAGTGAGATGTTGGCCATGACAAAAGTATTCTACGGCACAAGGGATAAGAAGTCAAGGGGGAATAGATGAGATACCTATCCTCAGCCCTACTAGAGGCCCAGAAGCAGAGCCAGGTTCAGCCGGCGGTGCGGTTGATCGTCCGGGACTGCCAAGGGCTAGATGTACACCTCGACTGGTCTTCTCTATATTCCGGTTCGGAGCCCGAGGGGCCCAATTGCGCCATACAGGCGGCCGATGGATCGCTGGTGCGGGCCCGGGTGGACCCCTCAAACGGTAACCTATACCGCCAGAGGGTGACCGACCCCATCCAAACCAGTCAATGGACCTCTTGGACCTATGTGAAGAGCGTTTCCGACAGCGCCCAGGTCGCTCTAGCGGCCGACCGAGCCGATGCTTCGGTCTTTCTTTTCTTCGTGGACCCCGACAATTGGACTATCAAAGTGATGGAATCCTCGGATTATGGGGCCTCCTTCTCCGGAGAGGTGCAGGTGGCCCAGGAGGGAAGTGGTGCTCAGGTGAAGGCTCTGGCCGGCGAGGTGCAGACAGATGGGGAGCCGCTCCTCTTCTATGGGGTAGATCCGGCAGGAGAGGGGGTCGATTCGGTAGTCAAGGTGGTGAAAAGGAGCGAGGGTAGTTGGGGCAGCCCCTCTACTTGGGACAAGGGGGGCAAATATCTCATACAGGCGCTGGCTGTGGTCCGGGAGCGGGACTATGAGATACTGATCACCAGGCGAGATGATGCGGAGGGCTACCCTTGGAGGCTCTGGTCTGTCGTCTATGGAGACGGAGTGGATGTGGCCGCTGGTATCTGGAGCGCTATAAACGTTCTAGAGAAAACCGATATCGATCTCCCTTTCCAGTATAGTTATCCCACCATCAGGTACCTGGACGTATATCGAGTAGCCTTCGTAGGTTCTTACACCGGTTCGGGAGGGTATGAGCGGCTGCATCTCATGAGGACGGCGCAAGGTTCCGATTTCATCTCCTCTTATTGGACGGAGCCAGCACCCTTCGACCTTTCCACTTCCTATGGAGCCGCCCTGGCTTATGACTCCCCCAGCCAATATATCTATCTCATAGGGGCCAACTTCGCCCAGCGAGCCTCGGTCTCCGGGGCGGCTTCTGTCGATCTCTCCTCGCGAGTGGTGAGGTATAGAGCCGCGGACCGGTGGGGCGAGGATGGAGCGGTGATAGAGTTGGACAATTCAGATGGTGCCCTAACGAACATAGGTCAGGGCTCTTACGCGGCGGTGCGTCGAGGGGCTTTGGTGGAACTCTCGCCAGGGTATGTCACCAGTGAGGGTCCCAAGTACCGCCAGCGGCCCTGCCTCTGGATAGGGGATCTAGAGTTCGTGGTAGGAGAGGGGACGTCGAGGTTAATCCTCTATTGCGTAGGTGGATGGGGGTTGCTTAGGTCTTGGCGGGCCAGCCGCCAGTATCATTGGACGGCTGGAAGCAAGAACGTCTTCCAGATCGCCTCCCGCATTCTGGGCTTCGTGGGGTTGGATCTCTCCACGGCGGGAGAGGCCTCATCGGAGTTGTCTAACTTCTACCCCTCCTTCACCATTCATCCGGGGGAGGATGGTAGAGGTGCCCTTTTGCGCCTCCTGGCCAAGGTGCCGGACTATCTCTATTGGGACTTAGGAGTCGCCTATGCTAAAGAGTTTTCCGCCACGGAGGGTTCAGATTACAGTTATGGGGGGCCGGGAGAGCATATCATCTTGGAGGGTAGATACGGCTCTCGTGCTTTCGATTTCAACCACTTGGAAGTCTTTGGAGCCTCGGATGGTTTCGGCGAGGCGGTGGACTTTTCCCAGATAGGGTTGGTAGGCCATCGCTTGCGCAAGGTCTTCGACTACGCCTACGACACCAACAACGAGTGTGCTAGCCGAGCGGCGGCGGACCTCCGCTACCAGCAGGTCAGGGGGAAATGGGGCCAGATAGTCATCTATCCCAACGTAGGGCAGGAACTCTTCGATGTGATCACCATCACCGATAGCCGGGTGGGGCTCTCGAGCGCTTTGCGGCGGGTTATGGGGATCCGGGAGGAGTATGACGCCGAAAAGGGTGTATATCGCCAGATCTTGGAGTTAGGAGATCGATAGGAGGAAGAGATGGATATCCGACGGGGTATAATCCGTGCTTTCGACAGCGGCACCTACTTAGCCGATGTCCAGATTGTGGGCTCCATGGCTACCATGCTCACCGGGGTGCCGGTAGCGAAGCAGATCGGAGCGGACCTTCTGACGTCCGGGACCAAGTGTGGGGTTCTCTTTTTCGATGAGACGAACCCCTCCGATGCTTGTGTGGTCTTCGTCTATGATGGGGCTCCTACCTACGCCCTGAGGAGTGAGCGGCTTGTCATCACTAGCGTCTTAACGTTGACTACAAGTTGGCAGGATGTGCCTGGTTGCACGAAAACCTTCACCCCGCCAGTCGCTTGCCGGGCGGTCGTCATTATTGTCCCTCACCTTCTATCGGAGACTGGAGCAGATGTTGGGATAATGCAGGCGAGGCTGAATGTGGATGGCGTGGGCGAGGATAAGTACGCAGAGGCTAGATTCGTAGACGCGTGGGATAGGTACACCGTAGCACAAACCTATGTTAAACAACTCTCGGCGACCCAGCATACGCTGAAAATGCAAGCGAGGAAAACTGATGCTGGGGGCACGGCCAGGTGCTACATTCAAACCACCATGACTATCTTCTTGCTTCCAGATGTAGGATTGTAGCAGCGTAGGTCGTTACAGGATCCCGAGGGATGGGACTGTGGCACTGATGCTGCTGACACTTTCCTACAGGATGGTGACCCCGGCCTGGCGCGCCCTGCCCCCTGGCCCAAGTCGTACCAGGACGGGCCGAACTCGACAGGGCCTTCCTTACAGGATCCCGAGGGAAGGGATAACAGGCCAGGGGCCAGGCTTATAAGAGCGATGGCCGGGAGATGATGTAATTCTCCCAGCGACCGAAGGGGAGGGAGGAGATGAGGAGGTGCATCTCCTGGATGGTGAACCCCCGCTTGTAGAGGAGGGAGACGGCCTCTGTATTTATGCCCGGAACACGAACGATAAAGGTATCCACGCCTTGATCGGTGAGACGGTCGATGGCGAACCCTAGAATGGGGCGCATATATTCACCTTTCAGCGTAGCCAGGGGACCTATATGGCCCTCATCGGAGAGATAGGCATAAGCGATGGCTCTCTTCCTTTCCCTAAAGAGGTAACAGCGCATCTCTGGTGCTCCCAACCAGTACCGATGATCTATGGGGCGCCTGGCTCCGCGGATCTTCTCATCGATCTCCCCCAGGGTAGCCACCGTCTCTTCCGATAGCCCGGCCACTTGGAACCCAGGTGGTTCTGCCTCTCCCTGATCCAGCCTCATAGAGATGATACTTCCTCTCATGCGAAGGAGGGGGAGGCGAGGGAACATCCCATGTCGAGCGTATAGGGAGATGGAGGGCCAGTTAGAGGCATCGGCATAGGTGGCGATTATCTTTACCCCCTCCCGCTGGGCTCCTTGGAGGGTCTTGGCCAAGAGTTCCCCGCCGATCCCCTGGCCTTGGAACTCTGGGAGCACCATGAGGTGGGATAGGAACCATAAGCCATCCCTCACAATGCTACAGGCGAAGCCGGCCAACTTTCCTCTCACCTCCGCTACCCAAAAGCCCTCGTCGCTGGTGGCCAAAAAATGGTGCCAAAGAGGCAGATAATTCTCGAAATCCACCTCTACCAAAGGTCGGCCCATCTGCAGGGCGAATTGACCCAGCGCTTCCACCATAATGTGATGGGCGCCCTCTAGGTCTCTCTCCTCTGCCAGACGATAGTTCACCTTCATCCTCGTAAGCCCTCCTATCTATGGTCAGCCAACGATCTGACCATCCTGTAGGACGGAGAAAGGGATAGCTCTCTTTATTATACTCTTCGCCCCCAAAGGGTGTCAATGCAACGCGTAGGTGAGCCAAGAGATCGTGCCCCCTTCTTCAGGGTTCTAAGGGGAGTCCTTGGCCTGAAAGTGAGTAAAATCTCCCCCCTGGCCCAAGTCGCCTGGCCCAAGGCGTGTCAGCCTGCCCTGGCACGCCCTGTCCCCTGGCCCAAGTCGTACCAGGACGGGCCGAACCCGACAGGGTCTTCCTTACAGGATCCCGGGGGAGGGATGACAGGCCAGGGAGATACAAGTCTGAGGGATGCAGGCCCCGGCCGT
>DMLA01000113.1 GCA_003453555.1 Chloroflexota bacterium
CCAGCGGATTTTAAGTCCGCAGCGTATACCATTTCGCCACCGCCCCAGGAGATGATAGTAAATGGCCGATAGCCCCATTTTGTCTCCCAGCTATCGGCTCCACATCCATAGAGGCGACGGCCGGACTCGAACCGGCGATCGGGGTTTTGCAGACCCCTGCCTTATCCATCTTGGCTACGTCGCCCTGAGAAACGAACCTTTGCTTGAGCCTTTTTCTCTTCTTATTATCCTTCCCTTGGGATGCTGAATGCACGATAGAGGCCGATTTCCACAACCGAGCTAGAGATATCACAAGACCCAGCTCGATTATCAGAGAAGTGAATTCTCAGATAATCTGTCTAGATCCAGGTGCTGTCGTAAGACAACATTGACTATCAAAATTATACACTTGATGGATTGTTTTTGTCAACTGGTTGGCAGATTCTAGGGACCTCGGATAATGGAAGAACCTCATTGAAGCGAGGAGGAGTCGCCCATGCCAGCAGGGTTTCTTCGTTCCTTCATCATCGCCGAGCGATAGCGGCACAATAGAGCGGCATCTAAAAGACTCGGGGCTGCTATCGCTTCCGGAGCGATCAAGACACTCTCCAGCCGTTGGAGTGAAGAGCGGTCATGAGCTCCAACGCTCTTGCTCTGCCACGTAGCCTTGTTGGATGTACTATCTTATGAACCTCTCCACAAAGGTGAGGGAGTAATACCCTGCCAGGGCCACCATTGTATCCTTGACGCTTTTCCCCAGGAGACAACTGAGGAAAAACCTAGTCACCGGGAAACGGAGGGCTCCAGCAGCGATCCCGGCCAGGTCGAAGAGAGGGTTAGGTATAGCGGAGAGAAGTATGATGGTGAGGGTGCCGTGGCGCTTCATCCACTCTTCGAAACGGGTGTACACCGCCTGGTTCTCGATCACCTCCTGACCCGCATACCCAGCTAGATATCCGGTCAACTCTCCTATGGCATCTCCAAGACCAGCCATAACCCCTACAAGAATCGGGTTGAAGACGGCCCCCGCAGCGAAGACGGTAGCTAGGCCAGGCACAGGGAAGACGACGGTGGCGCTGCTCAAAAGGGTAATAAGGAAGATGCCAAAGTAGCCCAGACCTGCATAAGCGGCGAGTCGCTCGCGAGAGAGGACAACCACTACCGTGATGAGAACGGCCAGAAGGAGTGCCAAAAGGCGCTTGGCCGCCTGGCGAGCCCACGATTCCCCCACCGCTTCCTCCATGATTCACTCCTCTTCGACGACGATGGCGTAGATCATATCCCCTTTGGGCGCGTCGGGGTCGGCGACGGGGTCTCGAGGTGTGAGGGAGAGGAGAACCTCCATCCCATCCACCACTTTGCCAAATATGGAATGGCGGCCATCGAGGTGGGGCTGGGGAGCGTAAGTGAGGAAGAACTGGCTGCCGTTGGTATCGGGCCCCACGTTGGCCATGGAAAGGATACCGGCCGAGTCGTGACTGAGGGAAGGGCTGAACTCATCGGGGAAGGTATAGCCTGGGCCACCGCTCCCCGTGCCCGTGGGGTCGCCAGCCTGAGCTACAAACCCAGGGATCACTCTATGGAAGGTGCAGCCGTCGTAGAAACCCTGGCGCGCCAGAAAGACGAAGTTATTCACCGTCATAGGAGCCTCGTCATCGAAGAGGAGGAGCCTGATATCGCCCTTCTCCGTCTTGATGGTGGCATAGTAGGTCTTCTCGGTGTCGATAATCATGGGCGGCGGGGCATCATATCGCTGGGGTGCAGGCTTTGCCCTTCCGCAAGAGGCGAAAACCGCTAGAGAAAGCCCGACCAGCGAAGTCAGACATAGGTTTGATAGCCACTTCGGCTTGCTTCTTCGCACCAGCCTACACCTCCTCCCCTCTTTTAGAGGGAACCCCGATCCTCACGATCTTATCACGGTTGCTGGTCACATGCTTCGTAGCATCGACAGCATCCACTATCAGGGAAGCGTGGGCCACTATCCAGGCGTAGTCATACAAACTATGCCCGGCCACGATGACCACGCAATCTTGCTCCTTTAGGAGTTCCTCTGAGAGGGGCATCGATTCCAGGGTCAACTCGCCTGGGTGGAAGAGATCAGGCCCCACGGGAAAGAGCGGGATGTAGGGGTCGTTGTAATTGACCGTCGCCCCGCGAGCCAGGAGTAGTTCGATCACCCTCTTGGCTGGCGAATTCCGGGCGTCATCCACGTCCTTCTTGAAAGCCACTCCCAAAGTCAAGATCTTAGCCCCTTGTAAGGTTTTCCCTCGTCTATTGAGCGCATCGCCGATCTTATTACAGACGAAGTAGGGCATGCTCTGGTTCACCTCGGCGGCTAACTCGATGAATTTGGTGTAGAAGTCGTATTCTCTCGCTTTCCAGGAGAGGAAATAGGGATCTACCGGGATGCAATGTCCACCCACGCCAGGCCCGGGATAGAAAGGCATGAACCCGAACGGTTTTGTGCTGGCAGCCTCGATCACCTCCCAGATATCTATCCCCATCAGTTCGCATAGTTTGGCCAGTTCGTTGATGAGGGCGATGTTGACGCTGCGGTAGATATTCTCCAAGAGTTTGGTCATCTCCGCGGCCCGAGGAGAGGAGACGAGATGCACTTCCGGCGTGATGGTGGAGAGAAGAAGCCTGGTCAACTCCGCACACCGAGGGGTGAGTCCTCCCACCACCTTAGGGGTGTTCTTCACCGTGTGCTTTCGGTCTCCAGGGTTGACTCGTTCGGGGGAAAAGGCGAGAAAGAACTCCTCGCCCCCTTTTAGGCCTGAGGATTCAAGCAGGGGCAATACCTCCTCCTCAGTGGTGCCGGGATGGGTGGTGCTCTCCAGAACCACCAACTGTCCAGGGGTCAGCCGCTTGGCGATCCCCTGGGAAGCGGCGATGATATAGGAGAGATCCGGTGCCTTGGCCTCGGTGAAGGGGGTGGGGACGCAGATGAAGATGATATCCGCCTCTTTCAGAATATCGTAGTCAACTGTGGCGGTGAGTTTCCCTCGCTTTACCATCTGTGAGATATCTTCGGAGGGGACATCGCCGATATAACTCTTGCCTACACCAACGGAAGCCACCCGCTCCTCATCTACATCCAGCCCCGTCACCCGAAAGCCACTCCTGGCGAACTCCACCGCCAAGGGCAAGCCCACATACCCCAGTCCGATAACTACGATGTGAGCCTTCTTCGTTTCGATCTTTCCCTTCAGTTGATTGAACATAACTACCTCCGCGGCTCATCCAACCCTACCCGCTCCAGCCTCACCAATCCGAAGAGTCCGGCTAGGGCCACGCTCCCCCCAAGGATATAAGCCTCCACCAGCCCGGCCTGCATAATGAAGGTGGCTATCACCCCCAAGGCGCCACAGAGAAGGTAGCAAGCCATCACCGCCTCCCTCTGGGAGAGCCCCATCTTTACTAGACGGTGGGAGAGGTGATCCTTTCCCGGGTTAGTGATAGGGTTGAGCCCCCGCCTGAGGCGGGAGATGACAACTAGCGTGGTATCGAAGATGGGGATACCCAGGACGATGACCGGAATCATCCAGGTGATCTTATCAGAGTGGCCGGGAAAGCGGAGTTTTATCCCCACCGCCGCCAGGACGAAGCCCAGAAAGAGGCTGCCTGCATCTCCCATGAATATGGTGGCCGGATTCAAATTGTAGTAGAGGAAACCAAGACAGCCCCCTAACAAGGCGGCGGCCAGGCTGCCCACCAAATATTGGCCGTTTAAGGCTGCTAGGAGGAGAAAGAAGGCTGCGGCTACGGCCCCTACCCCTCCTGAGAGGCCATCCATGTTGTCCAGGAGGTTGAGGGCGTTGGTGATGCCTACTACCCAAAGTAGGGTCACCGCAAAATTGAGGATAGGGTTATGGAGAAAAGCGACCTGGACCCCGGAGAGGAAGAGGAGGGTGGCGGCCAGACTTTGCCCTCCTAACTTGAGAAGGGGCCTGATCCCCCAACGATCATCCCAGATCCCTAAGAAGGAGACCAGGGTGGCGGCCACCAGGATGCCGATCAACTCCGACACATAACGCCGTTCGCCGAAGAGGAGAAGGGCCACGATGAAGGCTAGGTAGAGGGCCACTCCTCCAAGGAGGGGCATGGGGGTGAGGTGGACTTTGCGAGGCTCAGGCCGATCTACCATCCCCGTACGGGCGGCTATCTGCCGGAAGAGGGGCGTGACTCCCACGGCTAGGGCCAAGGCGGTAGCGAATATGAGAAGCAGATTGCCCATCTAACTCTCCCAATAGGCGATGAGAGCGTCCCAGAAGGGTCTCTCGGTGGGGCTGGCCAGGTCCCTAGCCAACTGAGCCTGGGCTAGGGCCTCGTCCAAACGGCCCATCTGGAAAAAGAGCAGAGCCAACCGGCTACGAGTTCCCAAATCGTCACTCAATTCTTCAGCCGCCAGAAACTCTTGAATAGCCCCCTCCAGGTTCCCTTTTTGAATATAAGAGTAGCCCAGATTGATATGCTCCCTTACCTCTTCGGAGGCGGTGAGCATGGTCTCTTGGTAGGCCTGAGCGGCGTAGGTATCGACCAGGAGTAGGTAAGTCTCGCCATACTGAGGGTCTAGAGCCAAAGATTCCTGGAATTTGGCGATGGCTTTCTCGTAATCCTCAAGGGCCTGATAGGTCCGGCCCCACTCGTTCAGGAGTTGGGCGTTATGGGGGCCTAAAGTTGTGGCCTCCTGGTAATAGTTTAAAGCCTCCTGTAGCCTTTCCTTCCGCTCTTCTGGGTCTTTCGTCAATCCACCCCAGACGTTGTAGATCCGTCCCAAGTTGGCTAGATGATCGGTATTTAAGGGGTTAATGGCCCTCGCTTTCTCTAGGACCACTTGACCACTTATCATGAGGCTCCCTCTATCTAAGCCGGCTATCTCTTCTGGGGTGAGGCTGAAAACGTCGTCAAGGGTATGGGGTTCGAAGAACGGTTGCGCGGTAGCCTCCGGAGCGGTTTTCGCCTTCTCCAGGATGGAGCGGGCCAGGAAGATGTAGTACCAATCCTGATCCGGAGCCAGTTTAATCGTCTCCTCGTAGATGGCTATGCTGGCGTCCCACTGCTGGCGGCGATCCCATTCCAGGCCTTGCTTATAGATGGTATCGGCCCGGATGGGGTTGATGTTGGTAGTAAGGATAAGAACGGCCACCAAAGGCAGAAAGAGGGGGTAGAGGGCCCTGCGAGGCCAAGAGGCCGCAGCGTAGGCTCGCTCCCCTTCTTGCATCAACGCTAGGGCAGACAGGAAGAGTAGCCCCAATGTGGCTAGGTAATAGATCATCACCGTTCCTGTCCCTCTCCAGGCCAGACGTACTACCTCCTCTATGGTGGTCGCAGAGGGAGTGATACTCACCATCCTCCCCAGAGATAAAGCGAATACCAAAGGGAGACCCAAGGAGATGAGGCCATAAGAGAAAAAGGAGAGCAAGGGGCTCCCATCCTGGAGGGCCGCTTCGCTCCCTATCTCAGCGAAGATGAGAGAGGTGGCTAAGGCCCAGGTGAGGAAGAAAAGCCAAGGGATGCTGAACCCCTTAGCCGCGGGATCGAAGCCGGGGATTAGGAAATCGAAGACCAGGGTGATCAGGAGAAAGGCCACGAGGAGAGAATAAGGGAGGAGGGGGGCAAACCCCTCCAACCAGGATGGCTCGGGAGCGTTTTCTGGGACTCCTCTTTTCTTCCCTCGCTTTCGTCTAGGGTTGCTTTTTGAGGCAGAAAGAGGTTTTGCCTCCGAGGCTGTAGCCTCCAAAAGAGGGTGCCCGGTTATGACTAACAGAGCAGCGTAGAGCCAGAAGTAGGTTCTAGTGGCGGCGATGGCTATCCCAAAGTGGATCTCTACGAAATGGGCCACGATAGCCGAGAGAAGAGCCACTAAGAGCAGCTCATAGGGGTTCGTCTCTTTAGCCTTGCGGGAGAAGCCTTGAGCCACCAGATAGACCAATAGTCCGCTCACTAGCCCTACCGCCAGTCCCACCCCCGAAAGCCGCCAGGTGCCCTCCCATAGTCGAGCCCCCACAGCCCCCAGAAACCCACTAATCGACCAAAGAGTGACATAGACGTTCCTCTCACTTGCGCTCTTGATGAAACCCAACCACTTGAAACCGTAGTAGAAGAGGCTGCCGAAGAAGAATATGTAGGCTAGAAAGCCAAGGAAACCCGTGGTCACCAAAACGTCGAAGGTCTCGTTGTGGGAGCGATCCGGCACCCTGTTCCGGGCCTCATAATGTCCCAGTTCTGGGGGGTAGAACTTGCTAAAAGCCACGTACATCGACTCCGGGCCGTAGCCGATGAGGGGACGGGAACGGTTAAGCCTGTCCAGGCCGTCTGGTGGCAAGCCTAAAGGCTCGTGAGGAGCGATTAACTCTACAGCCCCTTCCCAGATCAGGACCCTCACCTTCCCTGTGCCCGACTCCGTCTCGAAGACCCGACCCAAGCGGCCGATGTAGGGGAGTTCCCGCATGAAGGCCAAGGGGGTATTCGGTAGGTTGAAAAGGACGAGGAAGAGGACACCTGCCGAGGCCAAGCCCAAAGCCCCCAACCAGAGCCAGGCTAACCGCCGTCTCACGGCGAAGATGGATATGAAGACGAAGAGCCCCACTAGAAGCCCGATGAGAGGGCCTCTGCTCTGGGTGAAGATGATACAGGCCAACTGCAGGGCAAGGAGAAAGGCATATAGCACTCCCAAAAGATGGGGGACCAGCGTTTTCTCTTGAAAGGTGAACCAAAAGGAGACGACGAAGAGGAGCATGCCTCCTCCCAGGGCTAAGAGTTCCAGCCCCACCTCCCCTCGATAGACCAGGTGATTCAACTTGAAAATCAGGAGTAAGGAGTAGACGAGAGCCAGCCCCTGGGCCACAAGGAGGAAGAGGTATTTTGCCACCCGGAGCGG
>DMLA01000030.1 GCA_003453555.1 Chloroflexota bacterium
GATAGGAGCCCCAGGAAGGTGACCAGGGCGTACATGCGGGCCTCTTGGGAGTAGTAGATAGGAAAGGGGGCCACAGCCCAAACCAAAGCGGCGAGGAGACCTACCCGCGGGTTAAAGAGGCGGCGGGCCAGGAGGAAGATCAGAGGGAGGGAAAGAACGCCCACCAAGAGGGAGAAGAAGCGGATGGCGAAAGGACTAGGCCCCAGGAGGAGTACCCAAAGGTGGAGAAGTAGATAGTAGAAGGGGGGGTGGATATCGATGGCCGTGCGAGCCATCATGGAGGGGATATCGCTGGTAGCGAAATAGACCGTCCACCCCTCATCCCACCAGAGGGGTTGAAAGTCCAGCCTGGCGAGGCGGAGGGCGAAGGCCAAAAAGGTGATCAAGACGAGCCAAGAGGCCCAAGGTATTCTCTGAAGGATCGCATATCTTCTCATAGACGTATCCGGGCTTATTATAGCACACGGAGTGTAAGGGAGAAAACTTGAGTTTTCTCCCCTTTTGGTGTATAATGATAAAGGTATGGATATACTTCTTCTGCAAGACGTGGAGGGGGTAGGGAAGGCTGGTGAGGTTCACGCCGTGGCTGGAGGGTATGCTCGCCATTTCCTTATCCCTCGAGGCCTAGCCCTGGTGGCTACCGAGGGCGCTCTCAAGGAAGCGGAGGGTTGGCGTCAGGCTGAGGCCAGGCGCGAAGAGCGGCAGAGGGCCAGGTTTGAGGACCTGGCGGCGCGAATGGAGAAGATAACCCTTAACTTCAAAGCCAAGGTGGGCGAGAAGGAGAAACTCTACGGCTCGATCACCAGGGGGGATATCGCGGAAGCGCTGGGGAGGGAGTTGGGAGAGGGCATCGATAAGCGAAAGATCGACCTTTCAGAGCCCATCCGGGAACTGGGAACCTATCAGGTGGCCGTACGGCTTATGGGAGATCTCTCGCCTGAGGTCGCTGTAGTGGTGGAGGAAGCAGCGGAGGGAGGGTAGCGTGGAAGAGGAGAGAGAGCGGTATTTTCTCATCAAGCATCTCATCAGCAATATCAGGTGTGCGGTCTGCAGTCGGCGGTATGAGCCCAAAGATGTGCAGATCCTCGGCCGCCAGGATGACCTCTGGATCATGGGGGTGACCTGCGCCCATTGTAATACCCAGGGGATGATCTTCGCCGTGGTGCGCGAGGGACAGCCTCCAGAGGTGATCACGGAGATGACGCCCGAGGAGTTAGCCAAAATCCCGGAACTTTCCCCCATCGATGCCGACGATGTTTTGGATGTTCACCGGCTGTTGAGAGATTTCAAAGGTGATTTTTACGATCTTCTGGGGGAGAATGGGGCTTAAGGGCAGAGATTTAAGAGAAGCCACCGCCTGTCGGCGGTGGCTTTTTAATATGCCCGCGATAGGAGGTGGCGGTTCCCGATATGGACATTAGTCAGACCAGCCTGGCGAGCCGCACGTTCTGCCTCTTCCGCATGGCGCACTGAGGTGCGCGGCAGATCATGGATATAGAAGTGGGGGTGGAACCCCAGGAGAGAGTAAGGGATATCTGGATCTAGGGAGGCGATGAACCGGGCGATACCGCTTACCTCTTGGGCATCGATATATCCTGGAACTAGAAGGGTGCTAGCCACAAGCAACGGCGGTTCAGGGCGCTGGGGGATATATCTGGCTGCCAGGGCGAAGTTCTCTAACGTCTGTCTGTTCGTCACCCCCGTGAGGGCCAGATGTAGGTTCTCATCATAGGCTTTGAGATCGAACTTGATGCACCCTCCCGTCTCTAAAGATAGCCTCACCGCTTGCTCTAAGGCTTTCGGTTCCAGGGAGCCGTTGGTCTCCCAGCAAACCCTTACCCCCCGTCGAGCCAGGAGGCGGGAGGTAGCCAGAGCGTGGGGGATCTGCGGCGTAGGGTCGCCCCCGAAATAACAGATACAGAAAGTGCGTGAATCGGCCTTCCCCGCCAACTCTTGGGCGCTCAGGCCGTTGTCTTGAGGCGACATCTGGCGATAATGCCAGTTCTGACAGAAGAGACAGTTGAAAGAGCAGGCCCCATAGAAGACGGCTAGGTTATGGTAGCCGTACATCTTGCTCCCTTCGCAGACCCAGGCAGCCACACAGTTGGTGGGCAAAGGGTCATAGTACCAGTGGAGGATCCCCTTCTTGGCGGTTCCCGCCAGGTGAACTAATTTTCCACCCTCGTTAGTGCGCAGGCCACAGAACCCCCGTCCGCCTTCTGGGATCAGGCATTCGTTGACACAAAGGGGGCATCGCACCCCCTCCTCATCCCGGGGCGGCTCTGGGGGGAGGCCGAACTCCCGGCGCGTGGCGTGCTGCACCTCCCTTATGGAGGGAAGAACCTCATTGGGGAAATCGCGGATACAATCCACACAGGCCCCTAGTGTGGAAGCGATGAGAGCGGAGGATTTTTCGCAATTCGAGCAACGCCCAGGCATGATCTATTCAGCCTCTATCTCCAACGTGGGCGGCACGACCTCTATCCAGGAGTTGCCCTCGGCCAGGGGAATCAGTGCGCCGCTTTCGTCGAGGAGAACAAGCATATTCCCCGTGCCTGCCCAGACCCAATGGGCCGGGACGAGATAGCCATCCCTGAAAATAGCCGCCTTCCCTTCGCCGTTGAGGATGATACGTAGCGAATGCACATAGTTGTACTCATCCTCGATGATATCGGTCTCCTCGTGCTCAGCCCAGATGACGATGACGTTGGCCGCGCTTATCTGTTCCCCACTGGAGGCTTCAAGAGAAGGGGTCTCGTTAAGGAAGCGGAGGTTCTTTTGGGTGGCAGCATCCCAGCGCCAGCCCACCCGGTTGTCGACGAAATAGGGGATCAGGATCTCGCTTCTGGCCTCCCTGGAGATGGCGGGGTCCAGGGGGCCAAAGGGGAGCGGGGGAACTCGCATAGGGCGCTGCCACTCCTCCCTCTCTTCGGCGATCTGCCAGAGAGCGGAGGTGCTAGTGAAGAGATTATATGGCTTCGGGAATTTGGGATCTTCACAGATGCCCAAAGTACACGGGGAGGCGGTGGTCTCATCTAACCTGGGGAAGTTGGTCTCGTTGTTTAGCACCCAGAGCACCCCCCCGCTGGCTCCAGCATGGGCGAAGATACCATCGAAGAGATAGGCTAGGGGAATATCGATGAGGCGAGCGCTCCTCACCGGCCCTATCTTCTCGAAATCCTGACAGAGATAGACCGCATCGAGGCGGGTTATCCCCCCCTCAGCGAGGTGCTCAATCACTATATCCGCCTTATGGAGTCCGGACTGGGGGCGGGACCTTTTGTCGTTGCCTATTTTCACTATCAGGGGCCTGCGCAGCGCCTTTTCCGGTTCCTGCATCGCTTCCCCGGTAAAGGGACAGCGGCTATACTCAGGGGTAGGGGTTGGTGGGGTGGGGGTGTTGGTGGGAGCGATGGGGGTGACCAGGG
>DMLA01000035.1:0-11460 GCA_003453555.1 Chloroflexota bacterium
AGCGGCCTTGGGTATGACGCCGGCAAGAAGGCTGGGGGACGAGGATTCGAACCTCGGCTGGCGGATCCAGAGTCCGCTGTCCTACCGCTAGACGATCCCCCAGCACATTTTCTATTCTATCATAATCGTTCCATCGCTGCAAGGGCGCCTTATACCACCCTTAACTTCCAGCGGCCACGCCGGAACCAGAAGGCCATCATTAAGCCGTTACCCATGTTAGCCACTCCCAAGGCCACCCAGATGCCGGTGGTGCCCCAGAAACGGGAGAAGAGGTAGGCCAAGGGGATCTGTAGAACCCAAAGAGTGAAAAGGTTGATGAACATGGCGGGCACCGTGTTCCCTGCCCCATCCAATGAGCGGCCCATAACTATCCCTAAGGCGCTGAAGATGTAACTGAGGGCCACGATCTTGAGACAACTGCCCCCGTACTCCACAACTCCAGGGTTGGCGTTGAAAATGGAGATGATCCGGTCGGCCAAGGGGAAGAAGAAGATAGCGGCGGCGGTCATGAGGGCCATATTATAGCCGCCCACGAGCCAGGCGGTCTTTTCAGCCCGCTTGGGTTGGTGGGCTCCCAAGTTCTGCCCCACCAGGGTAGCGGAAGCGTTGCCCAGGCCGAAGCCGGGGACCAAGACCACCATCAGGATGCGGTTGGCGATGCCATAGCCGGCCACGGCCAAGGTGCCATAAAGGGCTATGATGCCAAGTAGGGTGACCCGAGAGAGCGCCCGCAGGGTCATCTGTATCGTACTGGGGAGGGCGATGGTGATGATGCTCCACATCAAGCCCAGATCGATGCGCAACTTATCCAATTCGATACGCACTCGGGCTTTGCCTTTGAGCAAGATGTAGCATTGAAGTGCCAGGCCTGCCCCTTGGGCGAGGACAGTAGAGAGGGCTGAGCCAGCCACGCCCAGGCGTGGAAATGGCCCTGGCCCAAAGATAAGGATGGGCTCAAGGAGTATGTTGAGCCCATTAGCGAAAGCCAGGACCCACATAGCGGTGGTAGCATTGCCAGCCCCTCGCAGGACAGAGTTGATGGTGGGCACCAAGATGATGGCGACCAGACCAGCGAAGGTGATGCGAAGAAAAGCCACTCCCAGGGGAACAACCTCGGGTTCGGCACCCAAGAGAAGAAGCATGGGCCTTGCTAGAACAAAGCCTAAAATGCTTAGTACTAACGCTACGGCTATGGAGAGGATAATCATTTGAAGGGTGGCATGGTTGGCTGCGGGGCGATCCTTCTCCCCCATGCGGCGAGCGACCACGGCCATGCCGCCGATGCCCAACCCCATGGCTAGACTGTTGATGCCCCAGCGCAAGGTGCCGCTGATGGTCACGGCGGCCAAAGCGGCGGGGCCGATTTTCCCCACCCAGAAGATGTCGATGATTTGGAAGATGCTGCTCATCGACATCTCCAGGGCCATAGGAACGGCTAGGAGCCAGATATTACGGTTGAGGCTGCCCTTTGTGTAGTCGTGCTCTGGCCAAAGACCGACTTCGCTTACTGCCCCTTCATCTCCCTCGGGATCCTGTAGGGAAGCCATTGTAAGGCTACTCGCTCCGGGCGAGCCTGGCCAGATGCTCGAGAGCCAGGTCTATCCTCCGTAGCACCCGCTTTCTCCCCAGGACAGCGAGCGTGCCAAAGAGGGGAGGGGCTACCTTCTTCCCCGTGACAGCCATGCGGATGATGCCGAAGAGTTGCCCGGCGGTCAAAGATAGGTCATCGGCCAAGCGGCGGAGGGCCTTCTCTAGGCTCTCCTCGTCGAAGAGGGGCAGTTCCTCCAACCTCTCCCGTGTCACCTTGAGGGCCGCATGCGATTCTGGGGCAGTCATCTTCTTCCCGATGAGGAGTTCGGGGTCGTAGGCTATCTCTTCTTTGAAGAAGAAATCGACCAACCCTACACCGTCGCTCAAGACCTTCATCCGTTCCTGGATGAGGGGGACCAGGCGGCGGACCGTCTCCATATCGGCCTCCAACCCTGCCTTCTTTAGGAAAGGGAGCAGCCGTTCTGCTAGATCATCGGGCTCCAGTTGACGGATATAGACCCCGTTCATCCAGTCCAGTTTCTCGTCGCTGAAGACGGAGGGGGCGGGGTTCACCTTCTCCAGGCTAAAATGCTCGATCAACTCCTCCCGGGTGAAGAGTTCCGTCTTATCGTCGTAGGCCCAACCCAGAAGGGCCAGGAAGTTGACCATCGCCTCGGGCAGATAGCCCGCATCTCGATAGTCGGTCACCGAGGTGGCTCCGTGCCGCTTGGAGAGTTTGGTGCGATCTAGGCCCAGGATTATCGAGACATGAGCGAACTGAGGCGGGGTATGTCTCAGGGCCTCATAGATCTGTATCTGGCGAGGGGTATTAGCCAGATGCTCATCGGCGCGGATAACGTGGGTTATCTGCATCAGGATATCATCGACCACCACGGCGAAGTTGTAGGTAGGTAAACCGTCGGCTCGCATGATGATGAGATCGTCCAGTTGCTGGTTGGCGAAATGGACATCTCCCCGCACCAGGTCATGGACTACCGTCTCCCCCTCCAGAGGCATGGCGAAGCGGAGGGCTGGTTTTCTGCTCTCGGCTTCTAGGGCGGCCCTCTCCCAGGGGGATAGGTATCGGCAACGGCGGTCATAGCCCGGCGTTTCCCCCTTAGCCTGAGCGGTTTGTCGCCGCTCCTTTAGTTCCTCCGGGGTGCAATAGCAAAAGTAGGCCTTTTTCTCCCCCAAGAGCCGCTCCGCCGCAGCGCGGTAGAAATGGAGCCGTTGCATCTGGAAGTAGGGGCCCAGGTCGCCCCCTACTTCTGGCCCCTCATCCCAGTCGAGACCTAGCCAGCGGAGGGAATCCAAAATGCCCCCCACCGACTCCTCGGTGGAACGCACCTGGTCGGTATCCTCTATCCGCAGGATAAAGGTCCCTTGGTGATGGCGGGCGAAGAGCCAGTTGTAGAGGGCGGTGCGTGCCGCGCCTACATGCAAATAGCCCGTGGGGGAGGGGGCAAACCTGACGCGAACTCTCTTACTCATAGGAACCTCTCGAAGTTTTGGATTTGCCATCGTAGTTGCTGATGATAGGTAGGGTGGGGGCGGAAGGGACGGATGCAATCCTCCAGGTGTGCATTCCCCACTATCTCTATCTTCTCTAAATCGCCTACCCCTAAACCCTTCGATTTACAATAGTAGAGGTATCCGATCTGGTCTATACCGTAGCCCATAAGTTTTGCTGCTACTGTGTCGGCGGCCAGAAAGTCGGTGCTGGCGATGGCCACCTGCAACTCCACCGGCTCTCCATCGCTGGGGCCGGGCCCTTCCATCCCCAGGAAGCCATCGATGATGCTCAGGTGAGGGGCTATATATTTGGCCAGGGTATAGAGGTTGAGGTTGATGGCCGGGTACCCCTGGTGCATGGCGAACTTATCGCTCCTGAGAACCGTCGTGGAGACATCTCGCTTGAGTCCCTCCAGGGACGGCGCACGCTTCACCCAGGAAGGGGTAACCCTGGATAAAGTGTGGAAAAGCGCATTATTTCTTTGATCGCGGATGAGGCTTCCCATGATCATATTCTTCAGGGAGAGGGTGATGATCACCGCGTCGTGGGTCTTAGGCGGGCCGATGGAGATGCGGTAGGGGCTCTCCCAGGCGGTCTTGGCCAGGCGCAACTCTAGGGGAGCCAAATTCCGGTCATATACCTCTACCTTCACCCACCGATCTCTGTTGAGATCCACCAGCCGAACGCCATACTCTTCGATCAGCGGCTCATAGCCGAAAACGCGAAACCCCTCGAAGGTATCAGTGAGGCTGGCCCCTTCGCCGATGGTGATAGAGCCACCATAGCGGGATCCCAGAAAGTCGAGGAGGGCTCGTACCGCTTCCACATGGGTGGCCGCCAGTTGATTTGTGGTGGAGACGAAGTTGGGCTTGATGAGCAGCCCATCTGGAGGCAACTTGATCTCCTCTCCGATACACTCCAGGGCTTGGGTTATGTTGCGGTATCTATCTGGGCCCTTAATGAGGGCTACTCTACTCTTCACTGAAACTCCAGTTTTCGATGGCGTACGAGGATACTTTGCACCACCCCTTCCGCCAGGAGAAGGGTTATCAGCCCGCTGCCTCCATAACTCATGAAAGGGAGAGATGTACCGGCCGCAGGGATGAGCCCTATGTTCATCCCTATGTTGACGAAGGCTTGGAAGGCGATCACGGTCGCCACGCCGCAGGCGATCAATTTCCCGAAATCGTCGCTAGCCAGATCCGCGGCCCGGAGGATCCGGAAAAGGACGATGCCCAAGAGAAGGAGGAGGATCAGAACGCCCACAAAGCCCAGTTCCTCCCCCAGGACGGAGAAGATGTAGTCGGTAGGGCGGACGCGGAGGAAATGTAACTGGCTCTGGGAGCCGCTACCGAACCCTTGTCCCCACCACCCTCCTGACCCCACGGCGATGCGGGCTTGATTGATGTTGTATCCCACCCCTAAGGGATCGTACTCGGGGTTGAAGAAGACGATGATCCGCTCACGCATATGATCTTCGAGGAAGAGCCAGATGAGCGGCGTGGCCAGGAGGCCTAGGAGAGCCAGGATAGCGATATGTCGCAAGCGCGCCCCGGCCATGAGGACCATGACCAGCCAGATGACGCCCAGGATCAAGGCTGTTCCCAAGTCAGGCTGGAGATAGATGAGAACCATGGGGATGGCCGCATAGATGAGAGAGATGAGCAGTTGTGGAAACCGCTTTATGCTCGGGCCGCGGTCAGATAGGTATTTGGCCAAACAGATGATGACAGAGAGTTTCGCCAACTCAGAGGGTTGGAAGCGTCCGAAGCCTAACCACCGCTGTGCGCCAAAGGATACAGAGCCTACTACTAGGAGGAGGAGTAGTGAAAGGATGGTCAAGATGTAGAGAGGATGGTATAGATTCTCCAGGTATCGATAATCGGCGATAGTGGCCAGAAACATCAGGCCCAACCCCGCTAGAGCGTAGATGATCTGTCTGGCGAAAAAGGTATCCCAAAGGCTCTGACCGCCTTCCCCGGAGAGATAGGTAGCGCTGTAGATCATGGTGATGCCGTAGAACATCAGGAGCACAGTGGCTCCCAGAAGGAGGAGATCAAAATGTTGGGTGGCTCTTCTCATCTACCCTATCCCTCGTTTTGCGACGGTCTTTTGACGCCAGAAGCAGGCCATTCGTCAATAGCATCGGTCAGGGTCCGTGTTGCCTCTGCGGAGTTGCACTTCTCCGCTTCCATCACTATTTCGATGGCAGTGTGCCAGCTAATGGGCTCGTCCCTCGCTATCAGCCAGCCCGTCTGTCAGGTTTCTTTCGATAACTTCATCTGGTTTCCCCTCTTGATCTCGTGGTCCCTAACGCTCTGACCAAACCAGACAGCGACTGCCAGTGCCACTACCAGAAGAATGTTAGGGCAAAGCGTCTCACCAAAGATGATGGTAGGGATCAATCGAATATACCCTAACAACAGCGGGCCAACTAGGAACACCAAAGCAAGCAGAATACCAATCCCCACTAATATACCGCCCACTATCTTCTCGAATGTCGTCATTGCTCCCCATCCCCGACCCTACTGCATTTTCATTCTAATGGCAGATCAAAGTAGTCAGCCAGGATTCGGGCGGCCACAGGGGCCGCGGTCACCGAGCCCTCACCACCCCCCTCGATGAAGACAACCAGGGCGATCTCCGGATCCTCCGCTGGAGCGTAGGCCACAAACCAAGCGTGGGTGGGCAGTCTCCCCTCCCTGTCGCGAGGGCCTGGATACTCGGCGCTCCCCGTCTTGCCGGCCACCGCAACCCCGGGCAGGTTAGCCCTCCAAGCGGTGCCCCAGGCCACAGCGGCCCGCATACCCTCCTGCACTAAGGCCAAGTTCTCCGGGGCGATGGGTAGTTGGCGGATCACCTCTTTGCGGAAGGGGCGAACGATGTTGCCTTCGGTGTCTCTTACCTCACGGACGATCTGCGGCCGATAGAGGGTACCGCCGTTGGCCACGGCAGCGGTAGCGTTGAGCATCTGGAGGGGGGTGGTTAAGATATACCCTTGGCCGATAGCCATGTTGTAGGTATCTCCCGTCACCCAGGCCTCGCCATAGGTGAGGCGCTTCCAATCTTCGCTGGGGATCAACCCTTCGCTTTCCCCTGGAAGGTCGATACCAGTGGGCGATCCCAGCCCGAATAGACGAGCATAGTAGGAGAGCATGGGGAGCCCTAGACCTTGGAATTCCCGGTAACCACCAGCCAGAGTGTAGAAGAAGATGTCGCAAGACTGGGCGATGGCTGACACCACGCTTAGAGGCCCATGTCCAGCCTGCCGCCAACAGCGGAAGGGCTGAGCCAAAGAGGGGTCCTGGGGGGCGAACCGGTGGGGAAGCCAGATGGTCCCCGGGCAGTTGATAGCGGTGTGACGGTTGATGATTCTCTCCTCGAGCCCAGCGGCGGCCCCGACGATCTTGAAGATGGAGCCTGGGGGGTACTGTCCTGTCAAAGCGTGGTCGACCAGAGGGCGATGAGGGTGGTCTCTTAAGGCCTGGTAGTCTTCAAGGGATATGCCGCCGATGAAGAGGTTGTTATCGTATGAGGGGAGGGAGACCAGAGCCAGGATCTCGCCCGTTTGGGGGTCCATGGCCACCACCACCCCCGACTGGGAGCCCGCCGCGGTCATCTCTTCCTGGAGTGCCTCGGTAGCCTCCTTTTGAAGGTCGAGGTCGATGGTCAAGATGAGGTTGTAGCCTGGCTGGGGATCCATAGCGGCCCCCACGGTCCGCACCTCCCTTCCGGCCACATCGACCTCCACATGCTTACGGCCTTTCTTCCCTCTCAACTCCTCCTCGAAGGTCAACTCCACCCCTGTTAGCCCTACCAGGTCGTTGAGTTCGTAGTCGGAGCCTGGCCTCTCAAGGTAACTCTCCACCTCTTCCTCAGGGATGAGCCCTACATAGCCGATGATATGGGAGAGTAGAGGGCCGTCGATATATTCGCGCTGGGCCTCTGTTTGTACCACTACGCCGGGGAGATCAAGATGCTCCTCCTCGATGAGGAAAGCCACCTCCCGAGGTACATCATGGGCCAAGATGATGGGAACGAAGGGGGTCTTTCTTCCCTCTTCGATCAAATCCCTTATGCCGGGCCGAAACCACCGCTCTAGCCCCAAGAGATGAGGGTTTTGGGGCAGAGATGAGGGTTCGCTATCCAGCCGGCTTTCGACAGGCATCTCCAGAAGGGAGGCTAAGCGTTGGATCACCTCCTCCTCTCTATCCGGGGGAAGATCGGCTGGTACCACAGAGACGGTAAAGCTGGGGATATTTCTGACCAAGAGTCTCCCCTGACGGTCATAGATCACTCCCCGGGGCGCCAGTGTGGAGACCAGTCGGAATCTATTGCGGTTGGCTCTCTCTAGGCTCTCCTCTCCTTGTACGATCTGGAGCCGCCAGGTTTGGAGAGCGAGGAGGGAAAAAAGCAAGAGGATGATAATCCGGAAGACCGTGATCTTAGCGTCGGGCTTTCTCTTTTCCATCGCCTTTCCCGGTGTCAAAAGCCTGCAAATCTATAACCAAGTCAGGGAGCGAGTCTCTAATTTCATTATAGCGAAGGGGGCGACTCTTGACAAGGGGATCGAGGCTGGGCCTTCTTACCACTCCATTCGCTCTGGACCGATCCGGCGATGAAGCCAGGAAAGGAGGGGGTAAAGGGGAAGCATGGCTAAAGTGTTGAGAAAACCGGTAGGAAGCAGTACCTCTTGGAAGGTCTCCCCCCACAGGGCTGGCCGCCCTAGGAGTTGCCAGGCTAGAAGCAGGGCCAGGTTGTACCCCGAAGTGGCTAGGAATATGAGGGCCAGGGGAAAGAGGATATTGGTGCGGTATATGCTCTTTTGCCCGAGGCTGGTTAGAAAGGTCAAGAGAGTGAGAATGAGAGTCGAGAGTCCTAGAGGGGTGGTGGAGAGGAGGTCCAGAGCCAGCCCACCTATGAATGCCCAGAGGAGCCCTTCCTTAACCCCACGGAGCAGGCCCCAAGAGATCACCAGAATCACTACTAAATCGGGCTTTAGGCCGCCCGGAGAGAGGTGGGGCAAAAGGGAAGACTGAAGAAGAGCAGCACCGGTCAAGAGCAGAATAACGGCATAGGGGTTCATTATTCGAAATCGGTGATGATCATCACCATCTCCAAATGGCCGAACTCCACTGTGGGCTCTACCTCCGCCTCCTGGAAGAGTTCGATATCCTTCTGTCGGACGGCGGTCACCTGACCGATAACCAGCCGGCGGGGAAAGTTGCCCCCCAATCCAGAGGTGAGGACTAGATCGCCTACCTTCACCTCCTCTCCCTGTTGGATGTACCGCATCACTACTCCTCCGCCCGGCTTCCCTTGGACCACTCCTGTGGCTCTGGAGTTCTGGACTAAGGCGTTAACTGAGCTGGAGGCGTCGGTGATGAGAAGTACTCTGGAGGAGCGGGGATAGGTTTCCACTACCCTTCCCACTAGGCCTTGGGAGGTGACCACCGGCATCCCTACGCCTACCCCATCGCCACTACCTCGGTCGATGGTGATGTACTCCAGTAGGTTGCTGGGGTCGCGGCCGATCACTTGGGCAGAGACTAACTGGTAGTCGGGGTTCGCCTCCTTGAAGCCCAGTTGCTGGCGCAGGGTGATGTTCTCGATCTCCGCCTCGCGGAGGCGGATGTTCTCGATGACTAACTGATTAACCAACTTCTGCAACTCCTCGTTTTGGCTTCTTAAAGTTTCTAGGTCTTGGAAGTAGCGACCTACGTTCGTGAATCTCTCCCCTAGGGAATCGAGCCCCTGTTGGAGGGGGAAAAACAACTGGGCCACGACGTCCTCTACCGGTTTTAGGAGATGAGTGAGCTCTAAGGTTAGAAAAGCCAGGATGAACAGCAGAAGAAGCAGAGCCGCGGGGGTGCCTCGCATTTGGGACAACGAACGCTCCTTCCTCAGCCTCGCCGGGGCGTAGCGCTCCTTTGGGTGCTCGTCAGAACATGGCGAAGGGTATCCAACTCCTCCAGCACCTTACCGGCACCACGCGCTACACAGGTCATAGGATCCTCAGCCACATAGACCTGCATCTTCGCCTCTTCGGAGAGCCGCTCCGCCATCCCTTTCAGAAGGGCCCCTCCCCCGGCTAAGGCGATCCCCTGTTCCATGAGATCGGCCACCAACTCCGGGGGGGTTTGATCGAGGGTCGTCTTCATGGCGTCGATGATCACTTCTAGGGCGGGAGAAAGGGCCTCTCGGATCTCTATGCTGGAGATCTCCACCGCCTCCGGCAGGCCAGAGATGAGGTTGCGGCCCCGGAGGAGCATGGTCTGCTCCTCTGGGAGGGGATAAGCGGAGCCTATGGCCATCTTCACCCTCTCTGCTGTCCTCTCTCCGATGAGAAGGTTATATTTCTGACGGGCGTATTGGACTATCCCCTCATCCATCTCGTCCCCTGCTACACGGATGGAGGTGGAAACCACGATGCCGCCCAGAGATATGACCGCCATCTCCGAGGTGCCACCACCGATATCGATGACCATGCTCCCCACTGAGTCGTTCACGGGCAGTCCCGCTCCGATAGCGGCCGCCATCGGCTGCTCGATGAGATAGGCTTCTCGGGCGCCAGCGCTGATACAGGCATCGTGCACCGCTCGCTTCTCCACCTCGGTGACCCCGCTGGGGATCCCGACCACCACCCGGGGTCGGGGGATGGGGAGGAATACCTTCTCGTGTACCTTCTGAATAAAGTAGTGGAGCATTCGTTCGGTGATGTCGAAATCGGAGATGACACCATCCCTCAGGGGACGGATAGCCACGATGTTGGCCGGGGTCCGCCCCACCATCTCTTTCGCTTCCTGGCCGATGGCCAAGATCTTCTTGGTCTTCGTCTCTATAGCCACCACAGAAGGCTCGTTGATGACGATCCCCTGGCCTCGCACCAAAACCAAGGTATAGGCGGTTCCCAAGTCGATGCTGATATCGCGGGAGAAAAGGCCCAAGATGGCGTTCAAGGGGTTAAACACGGATCTCTCCTCTCTAATTGCCCTTTCCGCATAAGAGGGTGCTTCTCGGAAATTATACCACAAGAACCATCAGCAAAAAAGGGGCGGGCTGGCTCCGCCCCTTTCTGTTCCTCGTCCCGGGTTCACTCTTCTTCAACTTCTTCGGGAGGCTCCTCTTCTCTCTCCTCTACCTCTTCTCTCTCTCGGGATATGATCTCCACCTCACTGGGCACCACCTCTTCCACTACCTCCTCCACTGCCCTAAGAGGCAGGATCTGGGCTACTACCTCCTCCTTATCGGTGAGGATCTCCATATCGGCGCCAACTGTAAGGTCGCCCACCAGTATAGCCTGGTCTATCTCGACCAGATCCTCTAGGTTCACCTCTATCGACTCGATGAGGTTGGAGGGCAAGCACTCCACTTCCACGGAATCGAGTCCGCGAACGAGGACGCCCTCTCGTTGCTCCATCACAGGAGACTGGCCTATGAACACCAGAGGGACCTCGGTAGTGATCTTCTCTGTCATCACCACCTCATAGAAGTCTACATGCAGGAGGGCGTGAGTGATAGGGTCTAACTGCACCTCGCGAGCCAGGGTCATCCTTGGCTCCTTGTCATCTCCCACCCGAAGGGTGATCAGATGGTGGCTCCCCACCCGCTCTAGCACCCGTCGTAGGCTTCGCTCTTCGATCTGCAAAGGGAGGGGCTCCGTCCTATGGCCGTAGAGGATGGCGGGGACGATTCCCTGCCGTCGCAGTTGCTTCACCTGCTTGCCAATGACCTCCCGCTTCTGGGCCTTCAATTCTATCTCTTCCATTAATCTCTCCCGGTGAATATGCTCCTTAAAGCATAGATGAAGGCGAGGCTAGCACCCAGAGCAGCACCCAAGGCGAGGGCTGATTTCTGATCCAGCACAGTGGTCACTGAACCCTCAATGGGGCCGCTGGCGACAAATATGCTTCTGACCTCATCGGCTTTGATCCTCCCCGCTACCAGGAGTCCAGCGCCGCCTTGTTTTACCTCCACCTCCTGGCCAGAGACTACGAGCGCTCCCGAACGCTGGAGAGCGATCGTCTCGCCTCGTACAGTCAAAGCCCCACCCTGGCTCAGGCTTACCTCTCCACCCTGGATATACTGAGCGCCACCTTGCCGGATGGTCACCTTCTCCGCCTCGATCGACTGGGCACCAGATTGGTGAAGCCGAACCTCTTGGGCCTTAATGGTCTGGGCCCCACTCTGGGTCATCTCCACGCTGTTAGCGGTTACATCCCCCACTAGTTCGTTTTCCAGAGCCGTCAGTTCCTCGCCAGATACCTCTTCACCAGCCATAGGAAGACCCCTTTTCCTTCATGATAACTAGAATTCTACCCTAAGAGCGATGGTTCGTCAAGGTTTGACATTGAGGGGGAGTTGCCGTAGAATTTTCAAATGACCTCTTTTCCCACAGGGATACTTTACGTAGAAAG